>NZ_JBEXHW010000005.1:165878-262678 GCF_040608235.1 Streptomyces sp. NPDC005202
GCGCCCCAGTGACCGCCCCTGACATATGGCGCAGGGGCCGCCGCCCAAGCGACCGCCCCGGCGACCGACGCCCCTCACGCTGCCAGGGCACGGAGGCCGGGGCCAAAGGGCATGGGGCGCAGAACCCGTATCGGCGGGTGTAGGCGGCGACACCCCGGACGGGTCACCAGAACGAGCCGCCCCTGTGGCCCACCCGATGGAATGGACGCGTGACCGCGCCCCCGGACGACTGCCTCGCGCGCAACGACTGGATCTGCGGTGCGTACCTGAGCACGCGTCGCCAGATCCTCCTGGACGCGGTGCTCCAGCACCTGAAGCTGACCGGGCTCGCGGTGCTCATCGCTCTGCTCGTCGCCGTCCCGCTGGCGGTGCTGGCCCGCCGCTGGGGCTGGGCGGCCGGTCCTGTCCTGGCCGTCACGACGATCCTCTACACGATCCCGTCGCTGGCGATGTTCTCCCTGCTCCTACCGGTGTACGGCCTCTCGGCGACCCCGGTTGTCGCCGGGCTCGTCCTGTACTCGCTCACCGTGCTGGTGCGCAACATCCTCACGGGCCTGCGCGCCGTTCCCGAGGAGACCCGGCAGGCGGCGCGGGGCATGGGCTACGGCCCGGTCCGCCTGCTGCTCACCGTCGAGATGCCGCTCGCCCTGCCCGCCGCGATGGCCGGACTGCGCATCGCGACGGTCTCGGCGGTCTCCCTGGTGACGGTGGGCGCGATCGTCGGCTTCGGCGGGCTCGGCAACCTCATCTACGCGGGCATGAACACCTACTTCAAGGCACAGGTCCTGACCGCGTCCGTACTGTGCGTGCTGATCGCGGTCGCCGCGGACCTGTTCCTGCTGGGCGTGCAGCGCCTGATCACCCCCTGGATGCGGGCGGCCCGCGGATGAAGACCCTGACCGACGCCTGGGACTGGCTCACGGACCCCGCGCACTGGGCGGGCGACAACGGCATCGGACACCGTCTCCTGCAGCACCTGGTGCTGACGGTCGTCTGCCTGGCCGTCAGCTGCCTGATCGCCCTGCCGGTCGCACTCGTTCTCGGCCACCTCGGCAAGGGCGGCGCACTCGCCGTCAACATCTCCAACGTCGGCAGGGCGGTGCCCACCTTCGCCGTCCTCGTGCTGCTGCTCCTGACGCCTCTCGGCAGGTGGGTCGAGGGCCCGACGGTCGTGGCGCTGGTGCTGTTCGCCGTACCGCCGCTGCTCACCAACGCGTACGTCGGCATCCGCGAGGTGGACCGGAGCATCGTGCAGGCGGCGCGGGGGATGGGGATGACCGGCCGGCAGATGATGTTTAACGTGGAACTGCCCCTTTCGCTCCCGATGATCCTGAACGGGGTGCGGATCGCCGCCGTCCAGCTCGTCGCGACCGCCACGATCGCCGCGCTGGCGGGCGGGGGAGGGCTGGGGCGCATCATCACGGCGGGCTTCAACCTGGCGAGCACCCCGCAGGTGGTGGCGGGTGCCGTCCTCGTCGCCGTGTTCGCACTGATCGTCGAGGGCGTCTTCGAGATCGCCGAACGGCTGGCGCCGGTGTGGGCGAGAGGCTCCAGGTGAGACGGCGTGTCGCCGTCCCCGGGCGGCTCGGCGGACGACGGCGACGGGTGGCCCCGGGGGCGGTCCTGCTCCTGCTCACCGCCTGCTCCACCGGCCCCTCCCTGGAGCACCGCGGCCAGGTCACCGCACCGCCCGGCGACAGCCGGCACCTGACCGTCGGATCCGCCGGATTCACCGAGAGCGACCTGCTCGCCCACATGTACGCGCTGCTGCTGGACCAGGCCGGCTACAAGACGTCGCTGATCACTGTCGCCAACCGCGAACTGTACGAACCCGCCCTGGAGTCCGGCCAGATCGACATCGTGGCCGAGTACGCGGCCACCTTCGCCGACTGGCTGAACGCCAAGACCAAGGGGGCCGACGCGCCCCCGGTCGGCTCACCCGACCTCGGCGCCACGATGAGCGCGCTGCGCCGGCTGGCCACGCCCCGCGGACTGACCGTCCTGGACCCCGGCAGGGCCGTCGACCAGAACGCCTTCGCGGTGAGCAGGACGTACGCGCGGCAGCACGGCCTGAAGACCCTCAGCGACCTGGGCGCCTCGGGCCTGGAGGTACGGCTCGCGGCCGGTGACGAATGCGTGCAACGGCCGTACTGCGAACCGGGCTTGAAGAAGGTCTACGGCATCGACGTCACCGGCGTCGACCCCAAGGGCGTCGGCACGACCCAGGCGAAGCGGGCCGTGCAGAGCGGCCGGGACCAGATGGTGCTGACCACCACGACGGACGCCACCCTCGACGACTTCGGCCTCGTCCTCCTCGCCGACGACAAACACCTGCAGAACGCCGACTACGTCGTCCCGGTCGTCAACCGGGCCCGGGCGGGCGGCGAGGGGGTCACGAAGACCCTCGGCAAGCTCAACGACGTACTGACAACGGCCGACCTGGCGTCCATGAACGAGCAGGTGGACAGCTGGCGCCGCCTGCCGGAGGACGTGGCTCGGACCTACCTGAAGGACAAGGGGCTGCTGAAGTGACATGCGCCGTCCCGAAGGGTGCGGCTCTGCTCCCGTCAGGCGTCCGCCACCGAGTCGAACCGCACCTGACCGCGTGACACACCGCGCGCGTCCGCGTCCACCGACCGTCGCAGCGCCTCGTGCAGCTTCGCCGGCGTCAGCACGCCGAGGAAGCGGGAGCCGTCCAGCACCGCGACCCACCCGGCGTCGTGCTGGAGCATCACGCCGAACGCCTGCTTCAGGGGTGCGCCCACCGGCACCCACGCGCTCATCCGGTGGGCCAGGTCGCCGACCGGGCCTCCTGCGGCCAGGGCGTCGAGCCCGACCCAGCCGTGCAGATCGCCGGACGCGTCGAGCACGACGGCCCAGCGGGTGCCTTCCGCACGCAGCCGCCCGGCGGCGCGCTCGGCTGACTCGTCCAGGCGGGCGACCGGAGGCTGTTCCAGGTCGTCGGGCTCGATCGTGGTGACCGACAGCCGTTTCAGACCGCGGTCGGCGCCCACGAACCCGGCGACGTACGGCGTTGCCGGGCTGCCGAGCACCGCCCCGGGCGTGTCGAACTGCGCGATGCGCCCCTGCCCGTACACGGCGATGCGGTCGCCGAGCCGCACCGCCTCCTCGATGTCGTGCGTGACCAGCAGGACCGTCTTGCGCACGGCGGCCTGCATCCGCAGGAACTCGTCCTGCAACTGCTCGCGCACCACCGGGTCGACCGCCCCGAACGGCTCGTCCATCAGCAGCACCGGAGGATCCGCGGCCAGCGCCCGCGCCACGCCGACCCGCTGCTGCTGCCCGCCGGACAACTGGTGCGGGTAGCGCGGACCGTACGTCGCCGGGTCCAGCCCCACCAGATCGAGCAGCTCGGCGGCCCGCGCCCGCGCCCTGGCCTTCTTCCAGCCGACCAGGGCCGGCACGGTGGCCGTGTTGTCGAGGACCGTGCGGTGCGGGAACAGGCCCACCTGCTGGATGACGTAACCGATCCGGCGGCGCAGCCGCACCGGGTCGACGTTCGCGATGTCCTCGCCGTCCACGGAGATCCGCCCGGAGGTCGGCTCGATGAGCCGGTTGACCATCAACATGGTGGTCGTCTTGCCGCAGCCGGAGGGGCCGACGAGCGTGACCAGCTCCCCCTCGGACACCTCGAAGGTCAGACCGTCCACCGCCGTCGTACCGTCCGGATACCGCTTGGTGACCTGCTCGAACCGGATCATGCCCTCACGCTAACGGCGCGGGTCCCGTCCTGCTCACGGGCGGCGTCCCCCAAAGACTGGTGAATCGCGTCTTCCGTTTTTGAACGGTTTCAATCCACTCGCAAGCCCGAGATGTCCTTTTGGATTCTGGCGAGTATTCGTGCTGTTAAAGACGTAGACACGTTTCACATCCGCCACTAACTTCATCCGCCGAGCGGACTGAATCGATACAACTCCGAGCAGCCGAAGGGACAGCGGCATGAATGACGGAGTCGACGGCACGACGGGCAGAACAGTGCGCCGCAGGACGGTGCTGGCCACCGCGCTGGGCGCTTTACCGGTGGCCATGGCGGGAGGAGTCGGCGGGGGAGGTCAGGCCTGGGCGGACGCACCGGCCTCGGACCGCACCTGCGTGGAGGGACTGACGGTCGAACACAGGACGAACCCGCTCGGCGTGGACGCGGCCCGCCCCAGGTTCGGCTGGCGCATGGCCTCCTCGGCCCGCGGACGGCGCCAGAGCGCGTACCGCATCCTGGTCGCCACCTCCGCCGGCCGGCTGCACGGCGGCCGGGCCGACGTGTGGGACAGCGGCCGCGTCGCCTCGGCGGACTCGGTCGCCGTGCGCCACGCGGGCCGCGCACTGACCCCCTCGACCCGCTACTTCTGGGCGGTTCGCGTCTGGGACGAGCACGGCCGCGCCGTCCCCGACGCCCCGGTCGCCTCCTTCGAGACCGGCCTGCTGAGCACCGACGGCGTGACCGGCTGGGACGGCGCCCGCTGGATCACCATGGCCGGCAAGAAGCCGAACACGCCCGGGGCCCCGCTGCTGCGCTGCCAAACCGCGCTCCGGGGGCGGGTGCGCGAGGCCCGGCTGTACGTGTCGGCGCTCGGCGTGTACGAGGCGTACGTCAACGGCCGCCGGGTCGCTGTACCGCACGGCAACGGCACCACCCCCGAACTCCTCACCCCGGGTTGGATGAACTACGACACCACCGTCAGCTACTTCACCTACGACGTCACCGATCCGGTCGCGGGCAAGCGGCAGGTCACGCTCGCCGCGGTGCTGGGCAACGGCTGGTACAACGGCCGCGTCTCCGACGGCAGCGTCTACCACTCCAAGGACGGCAACCCGCTCGCCCTCAAGGCCAAACTGCTGCTCCGGTACGCCGACGGCTCGACGCAGAGCGTCGTGACCACGGGCTCCGGCTGGAAGGCGACGGACACCGGCCCGTACCGCGCCGACGACATCTACGACGGCCAGACCTACGATGCCCGCAGGGAACTTCCCGGCTGGACGACGAACGGCTTCGACGACTCCGCCTGGGCGGACGTGGAGGAACACGCCCACGCCACCCGTTTCCCCGACGCGAAGCTCGTCGCCTACCCGGGTGAGAGCGCCCGGTTGACCCCGGAGTGGGACCGCAAGCCGCGCTCCCTCACCGTCTACACCGGGGTCGCAGGCCAGGAGACCAGCCCTAACGGCAAGGGCCACATCGTCGTCGACGACTCCCGCACGGTCACCGACCCGGCCAGGGCCGCCACCGCGTCCGTGACCCTCGCCGACGGTGACACGGCGGTCTTCGACCTGGGCCAGAACATGGTCGGCGTCCCCCGCTACACCCTGCGCGGCCCCGCCGGCGCCGAAGTCACCTTCAGGTTCGGCGAGATGCTCAACGACGCGAGCAAGGGCGCCGACGGCCCCGGGGGCTCGGTCTACCGCGCCAACCTGCGCACCGCCAAGGCGACCAGCACGTACACCCTCAAGGGAGACCCGCACGGCGAGACCCACCAGGACTCCCTCACCTTCTACGGCTTCCGGTACGTCTCCGTCACCGCCACCGGCGGCCCGGTCACCCTCACGGGCCTGACCGGCAAGGTCGCCACCGCCGCCCTCCACGAGACCGGCACGGTCACCACCGACGACGACCGGATCAACCAGCTGATCAGCAACGTGCACTGGGGCCAGCGCGGCAACTACCTGTGGATCCCCACCGACTGCCCGCAGCGCGACGAACGCCTCGGCTGGACCGGAGACACGCAGCTGTTCTCCAACACGGGCCTGTACAACGTCGACGCGGTGGCCTTCCTCAGCCACTTCGAGGACATCCTGATCGAGTCGCAGCGGACCTACGGTCTCGACGGCGCCCAGTTCCCCGCGGTCGCGCCCGGAAACCGGTACAACGCCGCGGCCCCGGTGAGCGGTTGGGCGGACTGCGGGGTGATCGTCCCCTGGACGGTCTGGCAGATGAGCGGGGACCGGACCGTCGTCGACCGCAGCTGGGACGCCATGACCCGCTACCTGGACTGGATCCGCGGGAAGACGGGGGACACCCACGCCGGCCAGGGCGCCCTCTTCGCCGACTGGCTGGCGCCGCAGAGCACCGGCACCCAGTTCATGAGCGATGTCTACTACGGCTACAGCGTCCGGCTGATGGCCCAGATGGCACGGGCGACCGGGCGGAGCGCGGAGGCCGATGCCTACGACAGGCTCTTCGACAGCATCAAGCGGGCGTTCATGGCCAAGTACCTGAGCACCGAAGGCGGCAGGCTCACCGTCCGCTCCAGCCTGGGCGGGAAACCGATCATGGGCCCGGACCCCGAGGACAACAGCCAGACCGCCCTGCTGTGGGTGCTCAAGCTCGGCCTCTACGACACACAGGCCCAGCGCCGCCAACTCCTCGCGCTGCTTGCCGAGAACATCGGCAACGACGCCGCCTACAAGGCGGCCCACCCCGACAGCGCCCGCGTGCAGTACGCCGAGAACACGCTCTCCGTCGGCTTCCTCGGCGTGAACGTCCTCGCCCCGGTCCTCACCGACGAGGGCCGCGCGGACCTCGCGTACCGACTGCTCCACCAGGACGCCATGCCGTCCTGGCTGTTCTCGGTGAACAACGGAGCCACCACGGTCTGGGAGCGCTGGAACTCGTACTCCGAGCAGGACGGCTTCGGACCGGTCGAGATGAACTCCTTCAACCACTACTCCTACGGCGCGATCATGGAGTGGATGTACGAAGGCATGGCCGGCATCGCCAAGGACCCGGCCAACCCCGGCTTCCGCCACTTCTTCCTGCAGCCGCACCTCGATCCCACAGGCCGGATCACCCACGTGTCCGGCGCGCACCGCTCCCCCTACGGCGAGATCGTCAGCGAGTGGACGGTACGCGGCCGCACCCTCACCTACCGGGCGACGGTCCCGGCGAACAGCACCGCGACGCTGCGCATTCCCACCGCCGACGCGTCGAGCGTGCGTGAGGACAGGACTCCGCTGGCCCGGGTGCCCGGCGTCGACTTCCTCGGCTTCGAAGGCGACACGGTTTCCTACCGGCTTCCCTCGGGCCGCTACCAGGTGACCTCGGCGCTCGGCTGACCCGAGGGAGCGGCGCCCGCGGTTTCACACCCACCCAAGGAAGGAAGGCCCCAACACCGCCGCCCCGCAAAGCGCCTGCTGCTGGTCCGGCCGGGGCTACGCCTCGACGTCCCCGGCTCGCCGATCTCCCACCAGCACCACCTCCAGGGTGCGCGGCCCGTGCACCCCTTCCACCCGGTCGAGCTCGATGTCACTGGTCGCGGAAGGCCCGGAGATCCAGGTCAGCGGGCGGGTCGGGTCGAGGCGGGCGAGGGCCTGGGGGACGGACGCGACGACCTGGTCGGGGACACGGACGACGCAGATGTGGTGGTCGGGGATCAGGGTGATGCGACGGCGGCCCTGGTCCGGGCCGCCGTCGAGGACGATCGTGCCGGTCTCGGCGACGGCCACCGCGCACCCCGTGACCACGCTGTCGACCCGGTCCAGATCGTGCGGTGTGCTCTGCGCGTCGTCCGCGATCCTGGTCACCTCCGAAGCCGCCAGCCAGCCTTCCTCCAGCCCCGCCGGGACGAGGACGGCCCTCGACCCACGGTCGCCGAGCAGGCGGGCGATCACCGCGGGCAGCCCGTCGACCTCGCAGCGGTGCACGATCGCCCGGTAGTCCGCCAGGTTCTCGGCCAGCAGATCAACCGTCTGCTCGACACTCCGCTCGCCGTGTTGCTCCAGATAGTCCCGGGAAACGGCCTGCTCGTACGGCGTGTCGTCCTGTGGTACGTCAGCCAGCGCGCGCCGCACGCGGCCCAGGATCCGGTCCCTGCTGCTCACTTCGCGTCCTTCCCCGAGCTCGCGGCTCCGCCCGGGCAGGGGGTGCTTCCATCGCCGTGCGTGCGCTGCCACCAGTCGCGGAAGGGTTCCGCGGGCACGGGCGGCAGGTCCCGGGTGTCGCTCCACGCCCGGCCGGGGCCCGGCAGGGTCCGCGGATGGAAGCGGCGGGTGCGGGAGGCAAGTCGCTGGCCGGTGCGCAGGGCCCCGGGGTGGGTGAACGCCCAGCGCGCCGCGCGCATGGCCGCCCGCTCGGCGGCGTGGCCCTTCGCGGGCCGCAACACGACCTTGTTGCCCTGCCGCGTCACCTGACCGCCCTCCGCGACCCGTTCGCGCAAGTGCACCAGCACCTCGGGGATGTCGATGGCCACCGGGCACACCTCGTAGCAGGCGCCGCACAGCGAGGACGCGTACGGCAGTGAGGCGTCGATCTCGCTTGCGGTGCCGCGGAGTTGGGGGCTGAGGATCGCGCCGATCGGGCCCGGGTAGACCGAACCGTAGGCGTGGCCGCCGGCCCGCTCGTACACCGGGCACACGTTGAGGCACGCCGAGCAGCGGATGCAGCGCAGGGCCTGGCGGCCGACCTCGTCGGCGAGCGTGTCGGTGCGGCCGTTGTCCAGCAGCACCAGATGGAACGTGCGGGGCCCGTCAGCCGTCTCGGAGTCCGTCGTACCGGTCCACATGGACGTGTACGGGTTCATGCGCTCGGCGGTCGAGGAGCGGGGGAGCGTCTGCAGGAACACCTCCAGATCCCGCCAGGTCGGCACGATCTTCTCGATGCCGACGACCGAGATCAGCGTCTCGGGCAGGGTGAGGCACATCCGGCCGTTGCCCTCGGACTCCACGACGACCAGCGTGCCGGTCTCGGCGACCATGAAGTTGGCGCCGGAGATGCCGACCTTGGCGCGCAGGAACTTCTCCCGCAGGTGCAGGCGGGCCGCCTCGGCGAGTTCGGCGGGCGTGTCCGTGAGCCCGTCGGGGGCCGGACGGCCCCACTTCCTCATCTCGGAGCGGAAGATGTCCCGGATCTCGCCGCGGTTGCGGTGGATGGCGGGCACCAGGATGTGCGAGGGCCGGTCCTTGCCCAACTGCACGATCAGCTCGGCGAGATCGGTCTCGTACGCCCGGATGCCCTGCGCCTCCAGGGCCTCGTTGAGTCCGATCTCCTGCGTGGCCATCGACTTGACCTTGACGACCTCCGTCTCCCCGGTCTGCCGGACCAGGTCGGCCACGATCCGGTTGGCCTCGTTCGCGTCGGCCGCCCAGTGGACGGTCCCGCCCGCCGCCGTGACCGACTCCTCCAACTGCACGAGGTAACGATCGAGGTGACGGAGCGTGTGGTCCTTGATCTGCCGGCCCGCCTCCCGCAGCGCCGCCCAGTCGGAGACCTCCGCGACGGCCTTCGCCCGCTTGGCGCGGATCGTGTGGGTGGCGTGGCGCAGATTGCCGCGCAGGGTCCGGTTGTGCACCGCTTCACGGGCGGCCTCGGGAAAGGCCGGCATTCCTACGAACGTCCCGCTCATGCCGCCGGCTCCTCCTCCGTGCTCGCCAGGATCTCCGCGATGTGCACCGGCCGCATGCCCGTGCGCAGGCGGGCCATGGTCCCGCCGATGTGCATCAGGCAGGAGTTGTCGGCCGCGCACAGCACCTCCGCGCCGGTCGACTCGGCGTTGCGCACCTTGTCCGCACCCATCGCCGCCGAGACATCGGGGTTCTTCACCGCGAAGGTGCCGCCGAACCCGCAGCACTCCTCGGCCCCGGGCAGCTCCACCAGCTCCAGTCCCTTCACGGCCTGCAGCAGCCGCCGGGGACGGTCACCGAGCCCCAGGCTCCGCAGCCCGTGGCAGGTCGGGTGGTACGTCACCTTGTGCGGGTAGTACGCGCCGACGTCCGTCACCCCCAGCACGTCCACCAGGAACTCCGTGAGCTCGTACGTCTTCGGCACCACGGGCGCCAGGGTGGCCGCGAGCGTGGCGCCGCGCCCCTCGGCGCGCGCCCGCTCGCCCATCCGCGGATACAGCTCCCGCACCATCGCCCCGCACGACCCGGACGGCGTCACGATCGCCTCGTAGTCCCGGAAGACATCCGAGAAATGCCGGGCGAGGGGCTCGGCCTCATGCCGGTACCCGGTGTTGTAGTGCGCCTGCCCGCAGCACGTCTGGGCCATCGGGAAGTCCACCTCGACGCCCAGCCTGGTCAGCAGTTTCACCACGGCGCGTCCGGTGCCCGGATAGAGCGTGTCGTTGACGCAGGTCAGGAACAGGGCGACACGCATCGCGGCTCCTTGTGTTCGGTCATCGGATGAGTGCTGGGGGCACCCCCACATGCGTTCAGCGTAGTGGGGGACCCATCAGCCAGGACGCCTCAGGGGAGACCCCGGCTCAGGGCGTGGCGAGCCGAGCCTCGGCGGCCCGCCAGGCCGCCGTGTCGCCCCGCGGCTCGTACCGTGTCAACGGCTGCGTACGGGCGAGCAGGTGCCGCATCTCCGCCCGGTCGCCGACCAGCCCGTGCCCCCGCGCCTGGACCAGGACGTTGCCGAGGGCCGCCGCCTCCGTGGGGCCGGCCACCACCGGCAGTCCGCAGGCGTCCGCGGTCAGCTGGCACAGCAGGGCATTGCGGGTGCCGCCGCCGACGACGTGCACGACGTCGACCGGGTGGTCGGCGAGCCGCTGGGCGTCCTCGACGGCCCGGCGGTGGGCGAGGGCGAGGGAGTCGAGGATGCAGCGCGTGGTCTCGGCGGGGGAGCCCGGCACCGGCTGCCCCGAGGCCCGGCAGGCCGCCGCGATCCGCTCCGGCATCCGGCCCGGGGGCAGGAACACCGCGTCGCCCGCGTCCACGACCGACCGCAGCGCCGGCACCTCGGCCGCCTCCCGCAGCAGCCCGCCCAGGTCCGGCTCGCCCCAGGCGCGTACGCACTCCTGCAGCAGCCACAGCCCCATGATGTTGCGCAGATAGCGGACCGTGCCGTCGAGCCCCAGCTCGTTGGTGAAGTTGGCGGCGCGGCTCGCCTCGGTGAGCACGGGAGCGTCCAGCTCCAGGCCCGCCAGGGACCAGGTGCCGGTGCAGATGTACGCGAACCGCTTGCCCACGGCGGGCACGGCGGCCACCGCGGACGCGGTGTCGTGCGAGCCGACCGTCGTCACCGGCACCGGCCCGGTCAGCCCGGTCTCCTCCAGCACCTCCGGCCGCAGCACGCCCGCAGGGTCGCCCGGCTGCCGCAGCGGTGCGAACAGGCTCAGGTCGATGCCCAGTCGGGCCGCGACGTCGTACGACCAGTCGCGGGTGCGGGGGTCGACGAGCTGGGTGGTGGAGGCGTTGGTGAGCTCCGTGCCCTCCTCGCCCGTGAGCCAGTACGTCAGCAGGTCGGGAACGAGCAACAGCCGCCTGGCCGCAGCGAGTTGGGCGGTCGAGCGGGCCGCCGTCAGCTGGTACAGGGTGTTGAAGGGTGCGTACTGGATCCCGGTCGCCGCATACAGCTGCTCGGCGGGCACCGTCGCCCACACCTTCTCCGCGATCCCCTCGGTGCGGGAGTCGCGGTAGTGCACCGGGTTGCCGAGCAGGGCGCCGTCCGCGTCGAGCAGGCCGTAGTCCACGGCCCAGCTGTCGATGCCGACGGAGTCGACCTGCCCGGCCTCCCTCAGCCCGTCCAGCACGCCGGCGTACAGACCGAGCACGTCCCAGCGCAGCCCCTCGGGCACCCGCACGGGCCGGTTGGGGAAGCGGTGCGCCTCGGCCAGCTCCAGGAAGTCGGTGCCGACGTGGCCGACCATGACCCGCCCGCTGGACGCGCCGAGATCGACCGCGGCGTACGCCTTCACCTCGGCGCTCACCGCAGGAACGCGGCCGCGACGCCGGCGTCGACGGGGACGTGCAGCCCGGTGGTGTGCGTCAGGTCGCCGCCGGTGAGCGCGAAGACGGCGTTCGCGACGTGCTCCGGCAGCACCTCCCGCTTGAGGAGGGTCCGCTGGGCGTAGAACTCGCCGAGCTTCTCCTCCGGCACCCCGTACACGGCGGCCCGCTGCGCGCCCCAGCCGCCCGCGAAGATCCCGGAGCCGCGCACCACCCCGTCCGGGTTGACCCCGTTGACGCGGATGCCGTGCTCGCCCAACTCGGCTGCCAGCAGCCGTACCTGGTGGGCCTGGTCGGCCTTGGTCGCCGAGTAGGCGATGTTGTTGGGTCCGGCAAAGACGGCGTTCTTGGAGGCGATGTAGACGATGTCGCCGCCCAGCCCCTGCGCGATCATCACCCGGGCCGCCTCGCGCGAGACGAGGAAGGAGCCGCGCGCCATGATGGCGTGCTGGAGGTCCCAGTCCTTCGCCGTCGTCTCCAGCAGCGGTTTGGAGAGGGAGATCCCGGCGTTGTTGACCACCAGGTCGACCCCGCCGAAGGCCAGCACGGCCGCCTTGAACGCCTCGGCGATCTGTTCCTCCGAGGTGACGTCCACGGTGACGGCGACGGCCCTGTCGGGCCCGCCGAGCTCCTCGGCGACGGTCGCCGCGCCGTCCGCGTCGATGTCGGCGACCACCACGCACGCACCCTCGGCCGCCAGCCGGTGCGCGATCGCCCGCCCGATCCCGCTGCCCGCCCCCGTCACCAGCGCCACCCGCGTGGCCAGGGGCTTGGGTTTGGGCATCCGCTGGAGCTTGGCCTCCTCCAGCGCCCAGTACTCGATACGGAACTTCTCCGACTCCTCGATCGGCGCGTACGTGGACACCGCTTCAGCGCCCCGCATCACATTGATCGCGTTGACGTAGAACTCGCCCGCCACCCGCGCCGTCTGCTTGTCCTTGCCGAAGCTGAACATGCCCACGCCGGGCACCAGCACGATCGCCGGGTCGGCGCCGCGCATGGCGGGGGAGTCGGGCAGGGCGTGCCGCTCGTAGTAGGCGGCGTACTCCTCGCGGTACGCGGCGTGCAGCTCCTTCAGCCGGGCGACCGTCTCCTCCAGCGGAGCCGTCGGCGGCAGGTCGAGGACGAGCGGCCGGACCTTCGTCCGCAGGAAGTGGTCGGGGCAGGAGGTGCCGAGCGCGGCGAGCCGCGGATGCTCGGCCCGCGCCAGGAAGTCGAGGACCACATCGGAGTCGGTGAAGTGCCCCACCTGCGGCTTGTCCTGCGAAGCGACGGCACGGACGTACGGCGCCAGGGCCGCGGCCCGCTCCCGCCGCTCGGCCTCGGGCAGTGCCTCGTACCCCTCGACGACCGGTCCGAAGGGCTCGGGCTTGCCACGCTCGGCGAGGAAGGCCTCGGCGGTGCGGATGATGTGCAGCGAGTTGCGCTCGCACTCCTCGGACGTGTTCCCCCACGCGGTGATCCCGTGCCCGCCGAGGATGCACCCGATGGCCTGCGGGTTGGCCTCCTTGATTGCGGCGATGTCCAGCCCGAGCTGGAACCCGGGCCGCCGCCACGGCACCCACACCACGCTGTCGCCGAAGCACTCCGCGGTGAGCTTCTCCCCGTCGGCGGCACACGCGAGTGCGATCCCGGAGTCGGGGTGCAGGTGGTCCACGTGCGGGGCGTCCACCAGGCCGTGCATCGCCGTGTCGATGGACGGCGCCGCGCCGCCCTTGCCGTGCAGGCAGTAGTCGAACGCGGCGACCATCTCGTCCTCGCGCTCGACACCGGGGTAGACGCCGACGAGGGCCCGCAGCCGGTCCAGCCGCAGCACGGCCAGGCCCGACTCGGTGAGCGTCCCGAGATCGCCCCCGGATCCCTTGACCCACATGAGCTCGACATCGCCACCGGTCACGGGATCGGTGTCGGTGCCCTTTGCGGACGCGTTGCCGCCGGCGTAGTTGGTGTTGCGGGGGTCGGAGCCGAGCCGATGGGACCGGGCGAGGAGGGCGGCGGCTTCGGGGTGGGGTGCCATGGTGTGATCAGTCCTCACGTGAAGGGGGTGGAAGGGGCTCGGGGCAGCGCCGTCAGGGGCGTGGAAGGGGCTCGGGGCAGCGCCGTCAAGGGCTCGGGGCAGCGCCGTCGGGGCGCGGGGAACTGCGCGACCAGCCCACGACGGCCCGCGGACCGCACGGGGCCGTGCCCGGCAGACGCGGCTCGGCCATCACGCCCCCCACCCCGCCTGCTGACCCCCGACCCGCTCCGCCACGATCTTCTCCGCCCACCCGGACCGGCGGTACGCCGCAAGAGGGTCGGGGTCCAGCCCCATCTCCGCCCGCACCTCAGCCAGCAACGGCCGCACATCCGTGTTGTATGCATCCATCAGCACGGCGTTCGCACCGAGTACGTCCCCCGCCCGCTGCGCCGCAGCCAACGCCTCCCGGTCGACGAGCAGCGCCTTCGCCGTCGCCTCCTGCACGTTCATCACCGACCGGATGATCGCCGGGATCTTCGGCTCGATGTTGTGGCACTGGTCGAGCATGAACGCGACCTCGGGCGTGAACCCGCCCCCACGCACCACCTCATACATGATCCGGAACAGCTGGAACGGATCCGCGGCCCCGACCATCAGGTCGTCGTCCGCGTAGAACCGCGAGTTGAAGTCGAACCCGCCGAGCTTCCCCTCCCGCAGCAGCGTCGCCACGATGAACTCGATGTTCGTCCCCGGCGCATGGTGCCCGGTGTCCACAACCACCTGCGCCTTGGGCCCGAGCCGGAGGCAGTGCGCGTACGCCGTCCCCCAGTCCGGAACGTCCGTCGTGTAGAAGGCCGGCTCGAAGAGCTTGTACTCGAGCAGCATCCGCTGCCCCTCGCCCAGCCGCTCGTACACCTCGGCCAGCCCCTCGGCGAGCCGGTCCTGCCGCTCCCGCACGTCGTCCTGACCGGGGTAGTTCGTACCGTCGGCGAACCACAGCTTCAGGTCCCGCGACCCCGTGGCGTCCATGATGTCGACGCACTCGAGCAAATGATCAAGGGCTTTGCGCCGCACCGCCGCGTCCGGGTGGCAGATGCTGCCCAGCTTGTAGTCGTCGTCCTGGAAGGTGTTCGAGTTGATGGCGCCCAGCTTCAGGCCGCGCTCCTCGGCGTGCTTCGCCAGCGCCGCGTAGTCGTCGACCTTGTCCCACGGAATGTGCAGGGCGACCGTCGGGGCGACACCGGTGACCGCGTGCACCTGCGCGGCATCGTCCAGCTTCTCCTGCGGCGTGCGCGGAACGCCGGGCTGCGCGAACACCTTGAACCGCGTCCCCGAGTTTGCGTACGCCCACGACGGCGTCTCGACTGCCTGGGTCTTGAGAGCGGCCTTCACCGCGGCGAGCTCGGTCACTGCAGGGCTCCTGTGACATCGGTTCGGAAGGGCTGAATCTGTGAAACGATTCAGAGCCGCAAGCTATGAGCCGCCCGCAGGGGTGTCAAGCACTCCGACCCACCGCGTTTTCCGTGACTCGGCTGTGACCTTCGGCTATCGAAACTTTTTCGACACGGACCCATTGACGTGACATGGCTCGCGTGCCTAACGTCCCGGCAACCAAGTTGAAACCTTTCACGGCGCTGTGGGGGGCCGCCCCCGCCGGCGTCGTCGAGGAGCCCCCATGACCCACCCGTCCGACACGGGTCCGGCCCCTGTGCTGGCGCTGCAGGGCGTCTCCAAGTCCTTCGGGGCGGTGCGCGCCCTGCGGGACGTGTCCCTGGAGCTGTACCCCGGCGAGGTGCACGCCCTCGCCGGGGAGAACGGCGCGGGCAAGTCGACCCTCATCAAGACGCTCGCCGGGGTGCACCGGCCGGACGCCGGCCAGGTGCTGCTCGACGGTGAGCCCGTCGTCTTCCACGGTCCCGGCGACGCCCGCGACGCCGGAATCGCCGTGATCTACCAGGAGCCCACGCTCTTCCCGGATCTGTCGATCGCCGAGAACATCTTCATGGGCCGCCAAGCCCGGCGCGCCCTCGGCCGCATCGACCACAGGGCCACCCACGCGGCGACCGAAGCCCTGATGAAGCGCCTCGGCGTCGATCTCGACCCCGACCGGCCCGCCCGCGGCCTGTCCATCGCCGACCAGCAGATCGTCGAGATCGCCAAGGCGCTCTCCTTCGACGCCCGCGTCCTGATCATGGACGAGCCGACCGCCGCCCTCACCGGCAGCGAGGTCGCGCGCCTCTTCGGCGTCGTCCGCACCCTGCGCGAACAGGGCGCCGCCGTGCTGTTCATCTCGCACCGGCTTGAAGAGATCTTCCAGATCTGCCAAAGGGTCACCACTCTGCGCGACGGATCCTGGATCGCCAGCGAGCCGCTGGACGGCATGACCGAGGACGACCTCGTACGGCGCATGGTCGGGCGCGACCTCGACGAGCTGTACCCGAAGCAGGACGTCGAGCCCGGCGAAGTTGCCCTGAGCGTACGGCGGTTGACCCGCGAGGGTGTCTTCACCGACGTGTCGTTCGACGTGCGGCGCGGTGAGATCGTCGGTCTCGCCGGGCTCGTCGGCGCCGGCCGCACCGAGGTGGCGCGCGCCGTCTTCGGCATCGACCGGTGGGACGCCGGCGAGGTCGAGGTGGACGGCCGGCCGCTGACCAACGGCGCGCCGTCCGTCGCCATGGCCGCCGGGCTCGCCCTCGTGCCCGAGGACCGGCGCGCCCAGGGCCTGGTGATGGACATGTCCATCGAGCGGAACATCGGCCTGACCGGGCTGCGTACAACCGTGAAGGCCGGGCTGATGGACCGGGGAGCCGAACGCAGCCGCTCCCTCGACTGGGCCGTCAAGCTCCAGGTCAAGTACGCCCGGATCGCCGACGCCGTCTCCACCCTGTCCGGCGGCAACCAGCAGAAGGTCGTCCTCGCCAAGTGGCTCGCCACCGGCCCCAAGGTGCTGATCGTCGACGAGCCCACCCGTGGCATCGACGTCGGCACCAAGGCCGAAGTGCACCGGCTGCTCGGCGAGCTGGCCGCCGACGGGGTGGCGATCCTGATGATCTCCTCCGACCTGCCCGAGATCCTCGGCATGGCCGACCGCGTGCTCGTCATGCACGAGGGCCGCCTCACCGCCGAGATCCCGCGCTCCGATGCCACCGAGGAATCCGTGATGGCCGCAGCCACCGGGAGGGTCGCCGCATGACCCCCGTCGACAGGGCCTGCCGTATGACGCCGATCGTCTCCTGGAGGGCCGCCGCATGACGGTCACCGCACCCACCCCCGCGCCCGCCGCCGAGGTACCCAAGTCGAGCGGCACCCGGCTGGTCGACCGCGTCTTCAAGATGCGCGAACTCGCCATCCTGGTCGTCTTCCTGGCGATGATCGCGGTCACCCAGGCCGGCAACAGCGAGTTCCTGTCCGAGCAGGGCATCAAGGACCTGCTGCTGAACGCGACGATCCTCGTCCTCGTCGCCACCGGCCAGTCGCTGGTCGTCATCACCCGCAACGTCGACCTGTCGGCCGGCTCCACCCTCGGCATCACCGCCTTCGCCGCCGGCACCTACCTCCACGGCGGCGGAAACCCCGTCGTGGCGATCGTGCTGGCCGTCCTCCTCGGTGTCGGCCTCGGCCTGCTCAACGGTCTGCTGGTCAGCCTCGGCCAGGTGCCCGCCCTGGTCGTCACCCTCGGCACGCTCTACATCATCCGCGGCGTCGACTCCATCTGGGTCGGCTCACGCCAGATCACGGCGGCCGACCTGCCCGGCGGCTTCGTCGACTTCGGCTCCGGCGGCCTGGCCGCGGTGCCCTGGCTGGCCCTGATCGCCCTCGCCGTGCTCGTGGCGACGGCGTACTACCTCAAGCACTTCGGCAGCGGACGCGAGCTGTACGCCCTCGGCTCCAACCCCGAGGCCGCGCGCCTGGCCGGCATCCCCGTTCGCAAGCGGATCCTGGCCGCGTACACCTTCTGCGGCGGCCTCGCCGGGCTCGCCGGCGCGATGTACCTGGCCCGCTTCGGCAACGTCGACTCCGGCACCGGCACCGGCTACGAACTGACCGTCGTCAGCGCAGTGGTGGTCGGCGGCGTCGTCTTCACCGGCGGCTCCGGCAGCGTCTACGGCGCCGCGCTCGGCGCGCTGCTGCTGACCTCGATCAACAGCGTGCTGCCCGCCCTCGGCGTCAGCTCCGTGTGGGTGCTCGCCATCAACGGCGTCCTGCTCCTGCTCGCCATCGCGGTCGACCGGATCGTCGCGCTGCGCGTGGCCACGGCCCTGAAGAAGAAGTCGGCTGTGAAGAAGACGGTCACCCAGAAGGGGAACGCCCGCCATGCCTGAGTCACTGACGCGCGCGGTCCGCTGGGACACGGTCGTCGGCGCCCTCCTGATCGTGCTGTTGCTGCTGTCGTTCTCCTTCGTCGACGGCTTCGGCAATGCCCTCAACCTGTCGTTCCTCATCGGCAACACCCTGCCGATCGCACTGATCGCCCTGCCGATGACCCTGCTCGTCGTCGCCGGCGAGATCGACCTGTCCGTCGCTTCCACAGCCGGGCTGTCCGGCGCGGTGCTGGGCAAGCTGTGGAACGAGGGCATGGCGATCGAGACGATCATCCCGCTGTGCCTGGTCCTCGGCGTGGTCTGCGGGCTGGTCAACGGCCTGCTGGTCACCCGGCTCGGCCTGCCCTCCCTCGCCGTCACCATCGGCACCCTCGCCGCGTACCGGGGCATCGCGCAGATCGTGCTCGGCTCGGACGCGGTGACCGACTTCCCCACCCAGTACCTGGACTTCGCGGCCGGACGCGTCGGGAACACCTTCCTGCCGCAGGCGTTCCTGCCGTTCCTGGTGCTGCTCGCGATCGCCGTGGTCGTGCTGCACGCGACCCCGTTCGGACGGTCGCTGTTCGCGATCGGCGCGAGCGAGGAGGCCGCCCGCTTCGCCGGGATCCGGGTCAAGCGGGCCAAGCTCCTCCTGTTCGTCGCCACCGGCTTCATGGCCTCCCTCACCGGCGTCTTCTGGGCGCTGCACTACGCCAGCGCCCGCTACGACAACGCCACCGGACTCGAACTGTCCGTCGTCGCCGCGGTGCTGCTCGGCGGCATCGACTTCGACGGCGGCAAGGGCACGCTCGGCGGCGCGATCGCGGGCGTCTTCCTGCTCGGCGCGCTGCAGAACGTGATGAGCCTGCTCAACGTCTCCGCCCAGTCGCAGATCGTCGTCACCGGCGTGCTGCTCGTCGTCTCCGTGCTCGGCCCCAGGGTCGTACGGCAGATCTCCGTCGCGAGGGCGGGCCGCCGGGCCGCCGCCACGGGGCCCGTCGCCAAGACGCCCACTGCGACCTCGTAACCGCACCCTCGCTCTCCCTCGTAAAGGACCTCCGCCATGCGCAAGTCGTCGATCCGCCGCACCTGTGCGGCCCTCGCCGCCGTCACCTCCCTCGCCCTCGCCGCCACCGCCTGCGGCGGCACCACCAAGAACGACGTCAAGAGCGACGGCGGCCCGGCCGCCTCGGCCGGCAAGGCGAACCCGAACGCCGCCCTGAAGAAGGGCCTGACCGTCGGCTTCCTGCCCAAGCAGGTCAACAACCCCTACTTCACCACCGCCGACAAGGGCGGCGAGAAGGCCCTCAAGGAACTGGGCGAGAAGTACAAGGAGGTCGGCCCGAACAACGCCACCGACACCTCCGGCCAGGTGAGCTACGTCAACACGCTCACCCAGCAGCAGGTCAACGCCATGGCCGTCTCCGCGCAGGACCCGGGCGCCCTGTGCACCGCGCTGAAGCAGGCCATGAAGAACGGCATCAAGGTCGTCACCTACGACTCCGACACCAACTCCGAGTGCCGCAACGCCTTCGTGTCGCAGGCCAGTGCCGAGGACCTCGGCCGCACCGAGGTGCAGCTGCTCGCCCAGCAGATCGGCTACAAGGGCGAGATCGCGATCCTGTCCGCCGCGCAGACCGCGACGAACCAGAACACCTGGATCGGCTACATGAAGGACGAGCTGAAGGACCCCAAGTACAAGAACATCAAGCTCGTCAAGATCGCATACGGCAACGACGACGCCCAGCAGTCCTTCCAGCAGACCCAGGGTCTCCTCCAGGAGCACCCGAACCTGAAGGGGATCATCTCCCCGACCACCGTCGGCATCAAGGCCGCCGCCCAGTACCTGTCCGGCTCCAAGTACAAGGGCAAGGTCAAGCTGACCGGCCTCGGCACGCCCAACGACATGCGCAAGTACGTCAAGAACGGCACCGTCGACGCCTTCGAGCTGTGGGACCCGGCCAAGCTCGGCGAACTGGCCGCCCGCACCGCCGTCGCCCTGGCCTCCGGGCAGATCACCGGCACGGAGGGCGAGTCCTTCAAGGCCGGTGACATGGGGAGCTTCACCATCGGCAAGGACGGCGTGATCAGCCTCGGCAAGCCGACCGTCTTCGACGCCAAGAACATCGACCAGTTCAACTTCTAGCCGCCGAAAGGGCTGTCGATGCAGCGCGTGTGCTTCCTGCTCAAGGTCCGCAAGGACCGCATCGCCGAGTACCGCGAACGCCACGCCGCCGTGTGGCCGGAGATGCTCGAGGCGCTCAAGGCCACCGGCTGGCACAACTACTCGCTCTTCCTGCGCGACGACGGCCTGCTCGTCGGCTATCTGGAGACCGAGGACTTCCAGGCCGCCCTGGCCGGCATGGAGGCCACCGACGTCAACGCCCGTTGGCAGGCGGAGATGGCGCCGTTCTTCGAGTCGCTGGACGGCGCCCGGCCCGACGAAGCGATGAAGCCTCTCACCGAAGTCTTCCACCTCGCCTGACCCGGAGCTGCGTTCATGAGAAGACGCACCGTGCCGGCGACCGCCCTGCCGGGGGCCGTGGCGGCCCCCCGCGGGCGGCCACGCCGCCGGGCCCCTCGGTCACCAAGAAGGGCACCAGCCGACTCGATGCCCAGGCCGTCTACTTCGTCTCCTACGACGGCCTGGTCAACAACAACTCCTTCCAGAAGAACGGCCTGCTGACGTACAAGGGCCACCAGTACGCCGCCTGGTACACCGCAAGCCGCAACGCCGTGGTCGCCCGCCGCGCCCTCGGCTCGTCCAGCTGGTCGACGGTCACCCTCGCCCACCAGCTCAAGAACGACGACTCCCACAACGTCATCTCCATGGGCGTGTCCGTGGTCGACGGCCGTCTGCACCTCAATATGGACTCGCACAGCGACGGCTTCTTCTACGTCAAGTCGGTCGCCGGACTCCTCGACAACCCGGCGTCCACGGCCTGGACCTCCTCGGTCTTCGGGGCCGTACGGACGACCCTCGACGGGCTCGCGCTCACCTCGCAGTTCACCTACCCGCAGTTCGTCTCCACGCCGGAAGGCAAGCTGCAACTCGGCTACCGCGTCGGCGCTCCCTCGCCGCTCCACGTCGTCGATTTCGCCCTGCCCGCCTGACCGGTCTGGTGTGCGGCGCCATGACGGTAATGTGAAGCCCCTCCCGCCGCCCCTCGTCTCCCTGGAGGTCTCCGCCCGATGGCCCAGTCGGTGGGTATCAAGGACGTCGCTCGCGCCGCTGGAGTCTCGGTGGGCACGGTCTCGAACGTCATCAACCGTCCGGAGACCGTCGCCATCGAGACCCGGGCCCGGGTGCTGTCCGCGATCGACCGGCTCGGCTATGTCCGCAGCGAGTCCGCGCGCCAGCTGCGCGCGGGCCGTAGCCGGATCATGGGGCTGCTCGTCCTCGACATGGGCAACCCGTTCTTCGTGGACGTGGCCCGTGGCGCCGAGCGGGCGGCGCGCGAGGCCGGGCTGGGTGTGATGGTCTGCAACAGCGCCCAGAGCCCGAGCGAGGAGGCCGAGTACCTGTCGCTCTTCGCCGAGCAGCGGGTGCGGGGCGTCCTGCTCACCCCGGCCGACGCGACCGGACGCAACATCGCGGCGTTCCGCCGCCACGGCATCCCCTTCGTGCTGGTCGACCGGGTCGCCGAGGGCACCACCGAGTGCTCGGTCTCCGTGGACGACGTGACGGGCGGCGCCCTGGCCGTGCGACACCTGGTCGACGCAGGGCACCGCTCCATCGCGTACGTCAGCGGCCCGCCCGGCCTCAACCAGGTCAGGGACCGCCGCACCGGCGCCCTCAACGCGCTCGCCGAGGCGGGCCTCGGCCCCGACGCCCTGCGCGAGCTGCCCACCGAACGGCTCGACGTGGCCGCCGGCCGGGACGCCGGCGCCCGACTCCTCGGCCTCGCCGACCGTCCCACCGCCGTGTTCTGCGCCAACGACCTGCTCGCCCTCGGCGTCCTGCAGGCCATGTACGCGGCCGGGGTCGGCGTCCCCGACGACCTCGCCATCGTCGGCTACGACGACATCGAGTTCGCGGCCGCCGCGGCCGTCCCGCTCACCTCGGTCCGCCAGCCCGCCGTCACCATGGGCGCCCTGGCCGCGGAGCTGCTGCTGGAGGAGACGGAGGCGCAAGGGGCGCCGACGGCGCACGAGCACCGGCGGGTGGTGCTCCAGCCGGAGCTGGTGGTGCGCAGCTCCAGTCTTCCCGCCCGCTGATCCCCGGTTCAGCAACATTTCATGATTCCGGGGTCGGACGACGGACAAACATGTGCTGAACTGGGACACGGCCCGCAAACCCTCTGCCCCCTCCGTCCCGGGAGATCTGTTGACCGTCAGCTACCGCCAGCCCGGCGTCGTCCTCACCGACCGCCACTTCACCGTGCCCCTCGACCACGACGACCCGGCGGGGGAGACGATCGAGCTCTTCGCCCGTGAGGTCGTCGCGAGCGACAAGGTGCAGCAGGACCTGCCGTGGCTGGTCTACCTCCAGGGCGGTCCCGGCTTCGGGGCGAACCGTTTCGTCGGAAGGCAGGCCTGGCTCGGCCGCGCCCTGAAGGAGTACCGGGTGCTGCTGCTGGACCAGCGCGGCACCGGCCATTCCACGCCCGCCAACCGCCAGACGCTCCCGGTGCGCGGCGGCCCCGCCGAGCAGGCCGACTACCTCACGCACTTCCGCGCCGACTCGATCGTCCGCGACTGCGAGGCCATCCGCCGCGAGGTGACCGGCGGCGCCCCCTGGACCGTCCTCGGCCAGAGCTTCGGCGGCTTCTGCACGGTCACCTACCTGTCCACGCACCCCGAAGGCCTGGCCGCCGCCGTGATCACCGGTGGCCTGCCTTCGCTGCACGCCCACGCCGACGACGTGTACCGGGCCGCCTACCTGCGCATCGAGCGCAAGGCCACCGCGCACTACGCCCGCTACCCGCAGGACGTCGAACGCGCCCGCCGCATCGCCGACCACCTCCTGACCCACGACGTCGTCCTGCCGAACGGCTACCGCCTCACCGTCGAGGCCTTCCAGTCCCTCGGCATCCTGCTCGGCCGCAGCGAGGGCAGCCACCGCCTCCACTACCTCCTGGAGCACGCCTTCGTCCGCACCGCGCAGGGCCCCGCCCTGTCCGACGCGTTTCAGGAAGAGGTCCAGGGCCTGCTGTCGTACGCCGGCCACCCGCTGTACGCCCTCGTCCACGAGGCGATCTACGGCCAGGACGCCCGCCCGACGGCCTGGGCGGCCGAACGGGTCCGCGCCGAGTTCCCGCAGTTCGACGCCGCCAAGGCCCTCGCGGGGGACGGACCGCTGCTGTTCACCGGCGAGTCCGTGCACCCCTGGATGTTCGACTGCGACCCGGCGCTGCGCCCCCTGCGCGAGACCGCCGAGCTGCTCGCCGCCCGCACCGACTGGCAGCCCCTGTACGACCCCGCCCGCCTCGCGGCCAACGAGGTCCCGGTCGCCGCGGCCGTCTACCACGACGACATGTACGTCGACACCGCCCACGCCCTCGAAACCGCCCGCGCGATCCGCGGCCTGCGCACCTGGGTCACCGACGAGTTCGAGCACGACGGCGTTCGGGCCGGCGGCCCCCGTGTCCTGGACCGGCTGCTCGCGCTCACCCGTGACGAGGTGTGAGGCCGGTGGCGCAGGCTAGTCTGCGCCCATGACGGAGCCGACCAGCACCCCGCTGAAGCCCATGCCCGACGACTGGCGGCGCGCCCTCGCTGTGGTGGCGCACCCGGACGACCTCGAGTACGGGTGCTCGGCGGCCATCGCCGCCTGGACCGACGGCGGCCGGGAGGTCGCCTACGTCCTCGCGACCCGCGGCGAGGCGGGCATCGACACGCTGGAGCCCGCCCAGTGCGGCCCGCTGCGGGAGCAGGAGCAGCGGGCCGGTGCCGCCGTCGTCGGCGTGTCGGAGGTGGAGTTCCTCGGCCACCGGGACGGCGTCATCGAGTACGGCACCGCCCTGCGCCGCGACATCGCGGCCGCGATCCGCCGCCACCGGCCCGAGCTGGTGATCACCCTCAACCACCGTGACACCTGGGGCGGGGTCGCCTGGAACACCCCGGACCACGTGGCCGTGGGCCGCGCCACCCTCGACGCGGCGGCGGACGCCGACAACCGGTGGATCTTCCCGGAACTGGCCGAGCAGGGTCTGGAGCCCTGGAACGGGGTGCGCTGGGTCGCCGTCGCCGGCTCCGCCACGCCCACCCACGCGGTGGACGCCACGCCGGGCCTGGAACGGGCGGCGCGCTCGCTCCTCGAACACCGCACCTACATCGAGGCGTTGACCGACGAGGACCCGGAGACGTACGCACGGGGCTTCCTGACGGCGACTGCGAAGGCCACGGGGGAGCGCTTCGGCGGCACACCCGCCGTGGCCTTCGAACTGTTCAGCCGCTGACGCGGCTTGGAGGGGAAGCTGCCCCGAAGGGGCCGGCGTGCTTTGATCGGCACGGCTTTCGCACACCTGCGCAGACCGAACGGGGACGGTATGAACGACACGGACCGGCTGGCCGACCGATTCGAGGAGCACCGCGGGCAGCTGCGCGCGGTGGCCTACCGGATGCTCGGCTCGCTGCCCGAGGCGGAGGACGCCGTGCAGGAGGCGTGGCTCAAACTCAGCCGCACCGACGCGGGCGCCATCCAGAACCTCGGCGGCTGGCTGACCACCGTCGTCGGCCGGATCTGCCTCGACATGCTGCGCTCGCGCACCGCCCGCCGCGAGGAGCCGATCGATGAGACCTTCGTCCCCGACCCGGTGATCCGGCCCCTGCCGGAGACCGACCCGGAGCAGGAGGTGCTCCAGGCCGACTCGGTCGGCCTCGCACTCCTCGTGGTCCTTCAGACGCTGGAGCCGGCCGAGCGGATCGCGTTCGTGCTGCACGACATGTTCGCCGTGCCGTTCGACGACATCGCGCCGATCGTGGAGTGCAGTGCTGCCGCGACCCGGCAGCTGGCCAGCCGGGCCCGGCGCCGGGTGCAGGGCGCCACCCCGGCGGCGGACCCCGACCTCGGCCGGCAGCGCGAGGTGCTCGAGGCCTTCCTGGCCGCCTCCCGCGCCGGTGACTTCGAGGCCCTCCTCACCCTGCTCCACCCGGACGTGGTGCTGCGCGCCGACTCCGGTGCGCTCGTCCGGGGCGCGGCCGCCTCCAAGGCGGTCCGCGGGGCGAAGCCGGTGGCCGAACAGGCGCTCACGTTCGCCCAGTTCGCCCAGTACGCGCAGCTGGTGCTGGTCAACGGCACGGTCGGCGTCGTCAACGCGCCCGAGGGGCGGCCGCTGTCGGTCATGGGCGTCACCATCGCCGACGGCCGGATCACCGGCATGTACATCCTGGCCGACCCCGAGCGGCTCGCACGCGTGGACCTGCCGGACCTCGGCGGCTGACTCAGGCGGCCACGGCCGGCGGGCCGAGCGTGCGGTGCGGGTTCACGACCCGTCCGTCGGGCAGGAGTTCACCGGCGTCGTTGAAGACGATCGTGCAGCGGCGGATACACGGCGCTCGTCACGCCGCCGATGGACGCGGACATCCCCGCAGGTCGGTAGGCTGGACGTCATGCCAGACCAGACCGCCGACCGGCTCGACCTGCGCGGCGACTGCGCGCGCTGCTTCGGATTGTGCTGCGTCGCCCTGCCCTTCGCCGCCTCCGCGGACTTCGCGCTCGACAAGCCCGCCGGCAAGCCCTGCCCGAACCTGCAGGGCGACCACCGGTGCGGCATCCATCCGCAGCTCCGGCAGCAGGGCTTCACCGGCTGCACGGTCTACGACTGCTTCGGCGCGGGCCAGAAGGTCTCGCAGGTCACCTTCGGCGGACAGGACTGGCGTAGGGGCTCCGCGGAGCACGCCCGGCGCATGGTCGAGGTGTTCCCCGTGGTCCGGCAGTTGCACGAACTGCTCTGGTACCTGGCCGAGGCGCTCACCCTGCCCGCCGCCCGCCCGGTCCACGCCGAGCTTCGCCGGGCCCGGGAGAAGACCGAGCAGCTGACCCTCCAGTCGCCCGAAAAGCTCGCCGCGCTGGACGTCGGAGCACACCGGCAGGAGGTGAACGTGCTCCTGCTGCGCACCAGCGAGCTCGCGCGGGCCGGTGTGCGGGGGAAGAAGAAGGACCGGCGGGGTGCGGATCTGATCGGCGCCCGCCTCAAGGGCGCCGATCTGCGCGGAGCCTGTCTGCGTGGCGCCTACCTGATCGCGGCCGACCTCACCGGCGCCGATCTGCGCGGCGCGGACTTCATCGGCGCCGACCTGCGGGACGCCGACCTCACGGACGCCGACCTGACCGGCGCGTTCTTCCTGACGCAGCCGCAGGTCAACGGGGCCCGGGGCAGTGCCGGCACCCGGCTGCCGACGTCAGTCACCCGCCCCGTGCACTGGACAGCGCAAGTCTGAGGCGGCGCCGTCCCGGACCGGCACCGGTGCCGGGGGAGCGGGGGCGGTCCGCCGCTCCAGGCGCAGCCGCAGCCCCTCCGGCATCAGCGTCAGCCGCTCGGCCACCTTCAGCCGGCAGCCCGGGTCGGACCTCAGGTCGTAGCGGCGCAGCAGCAGGCCGAGGACCAGCGTCGCCTCGTGCAGTGCGAACTGGCGGCCGATGCACGCGCGGGCCCCGGTGCCAAAGGGCTTGAAGACGTACGGGGGACGGGCCCGTACGGCCTGTGCGTCGAAGCGGTCCGGGTCGAACCGCTCCGCGTCCGCACCCCACACCTCGGGATCCCGGTGCAGCATGGGCGTCAGCACCAGGGCCCAGGCACCCCTGCGCATCGGATGCTCACCGGCCAGCACCGTGTCCTGCCGGGCCTCCCGGGCGAAGGCGGGCGCGGTCGGCCACAGCCGCAGCGACTCGTCGAGCACCCGGCGCACGTAGCGCAGCTTGGCGACCTGCTCGTAACCGGGCGCCGCCGTGTCGCCCCAGACCCGGTCCACCTCGGCGCGGGCGCGGGCCGCGACCTCCGGGTGCCGGGAGAGGTAGTACAGGGCGAAGGACAGCGCTCCCGAGGTGGTCTCGTGGCCCGCGACCAGGAAGGTGATCACCTGGCGGCGCACGTTCTCGGGGGACAGTCGCTCCCTGGTCCGAGGGTGGGCCGTCTCCAGCATCCGGTCGAGCAGGTCCCCGTCCCCGCTCGCCGAGCGGCGGGCGCGTACGAGGTCGTCGACCGTGTGGTCGAGGTAGGCGCGGGCGGCGGCGTTGCGGCGGCTCGCGCCCCGCAGCACCAGCGGGGCCAGGGGCGAGGGCACGGTGTTGAGCCGCTGCGCGTAGGTGAGTGCGCCGACCATCGCGGTGACGAAGGGGTGCGGACGGGCGCGTTCGAAGGAGTCGAAGTCGTGCCCGAAGCCGGTGCGCGCGATCGTCTCCAGGGTCAGCTTGGTCATGTCACCGGGGACGTCCACCGTGCGGCCCGCGGCGACCGCGCGGTCCCAGTGGTCGATGAGCCGCTCGGCCACGGCCAGCATCATCGGGTGGTAGCCCGCCATGGCCTCGCGGCTGAAGCCGGGGGCCAGGATGTCGTGTGCCAGTTGCCAGTTGGGCTCGTGGTTGTACGCCGTGAACAGTCCGTCTCCGGAGAGGGGCCGCAGGTTGGCTATCCCGAGGCCGACGTGCTTGGCGAAGCGCGCCTCGTCCGCCAGGTCGGCGGCCGGCCGGGCTCCCCACACGAACACGAACTCCTTGCCGAACGCCTTGCGCCGGAAGATCGGGCCGAGTTGGCGGGCGTAGCGCATCGAGTCCTGCACCGGCGTACGCCGGTCGACCCCCAACACGTCGCCGAGCAGGGGCAGCCGGTACGGCGGATGCGGGATGCGGTGCAGCTCGGGCCAGCCCAGCTCCGCGCCGCGGAATCCCTTCGGCAGCCCGTCCCCGGTCGTTGTCTCCGCCATGACGCGATCTCCCTTGATCCAGCGGACCGTTGAGCATGCGGCGCACCCGCGTGTTGTACGTGGATTCAATAGCGTGATCCAGTCTGGTCGGGTTGTTGAACCGACGTCAAGTAGAGTGCGGACATGGCCGCGAACCAGGGGGAGCGCACGCGCCGCCGGCTGAGCACGAAGGAGCGCAGGGAGCAGCTGCTGTCGGTCGGGGCGCGGCTGTTCTCGGAGAGCCCCTACGACGACGTGTGGATCGAGCGGGTCGCCGAGATCGCCGGCGTCTCCCGGGGACTGCTCTACCACTACTTCCCGACCAAGCGGGACTTCTTTGCGGCGGTCGTCGAGCGCGAGAGTGAGCGGATGCTGCGGATGACCGCGGCCGTGCCCGGGGTGCCGGTGCGCGAGCAGCTCACGGCGGGCCTCGACACATACCTGGAGTACGTCCGGGCCCACGCGCACGGCTACCGCGCCTTCCATCGCGCCGACGCGGCGGGCGACCAGGTCGTGCGCCGCGTCTACCAACGCGCCCTGGCAGCCCAGGAGCGGCAGATCCTGGCGGCCCTTGCCGCGGATCCCGAATTCGGCCCGCTCGCCGAGCGACGTCCCGACCTGGAACTGGCCGTCCGCGGCTGGCTGGCCTTCACCACCGCCGTCTGCCTGGAGTGGCTGCGGGGCTCGGACCTGACGCGTGAACAGGTGCGTGATCTGTGCGCGCGGGCCCTGCTGGGCGTCCTTGCGTCCTGAGAGGTGCCGCGCCCTGCGTGCGGGTTCTGAGAGGTGCCGCGCCCTGCGTGCGGGTTGTGAGGGGTGCCGCGCCCTGTGTGCGCGCCCTTGGGCGTCCGATCGGGTCCCGGGCGGTTCCCCGGTCCCCGCGCCCTCCGCTGCCTCCTCGCGCCCCTTCGGTGCCTCGCTTCTTGCCTGGCCCTGGTTGGCGTGCACCCCGATGTCGATAGGTTAGGCAAGGCTTACCTAAGGAGGTTTGGGGATGGGTGACAGCCACACGTGGACGGCCGTGCCCGGGGCGGCGGAGCGGGCGCGGTCGGTGCTCGCTGCCGCATGGTCCTGCGCGGTGACCGCGGAGGGCGGCCGGGAGGAGTTCGTCGTTGCGCACACCGTGGGCGAGGACGGCCGGGTGCTCCTGCACGTGCCCGAGGACAGCGCCCTGCTCACGGCCGCGATCTGCACCCCGCGCGGCGAGCCGTCCGCCGTGCTGGAGTTCGCCGACGTCGCGCCCGTCCCCGTGCGCCACCGGATCCGTGCCCGGCTGTGGCTCGCCGGCTGGTTCGTCCCCGAGACGGAGCACCTGGTCTTCCATCCCTCGCGCGTGGTGCTGCGTCAGCCGTCCGGCGCCGTCGTGGTCGACCTCGACGAGTTCGCCGCCGCCGCACCCGACCCGCTCGCCGCGGCGGAGGCCCGGCTGCTCACCCATCTCGCCGACGCCCACGCCGACGCGGTGCAGCGGCTGACCCGCCTGGTGGGGCCCGACAGTCTGCACGGCGCGGTGCGCGTCCAGCCGCTCGGCGTCGACCGGCACGGACTGACCCTGCGCATCGAGCGCGCCCGCACCCACGGCGACGTACGCCTGCCGTTCCACGCGCCCGCCGACGACGTCGCCCAGCTCACCGAGCGCATGCACGTGCTGCTCGCCCAGGCGAGCGCCGCATCCTGCCCGCGCGCCCTACAGTGGCAGCGCACAGACGGCGACGGGTGAGGAAAACGGCTCACCCGCAAGCCGCAGCGCGCCGCTCGCAGCGTCCACGTGGAAGACGCTGACCGTGCTCGACTTCTGGTTCGCCGCGAACAGCAGCCCGCCGTCCGGCGAGAAGGCGATCTGGCGCGGGAAGTCGCCGGCGACCGGCACCGTGCCGAGGAGCCTCAGCCGGGCCCCGCCGGCCTCGACGGCGTAGCGTGCGAGGCTGTTGTGGCCCCGGTTGGCGAGATAGGCGTACGCGCCGTCGGCCGTCACCAGGATCTGCGCCGGGTAGTTCGTGCCTTCGCCCGAGCCCGTGGACTGCGGGTCGCCGATGGTCAGCCGGCCGGTCGGCGGGTCGTAGGTGCACACCGCGACGGTGTTGTCGACCTCGTTGGCCAGGTAGGCGTAGCGGCCGCCGGGGTGGAAGGTGAGGTGGCGGGGTCCGGCGCCGGGCCTCGTGTGCGCCTGGGCGACCTCGGTGAGCGTGCCGGTGCGCGTGTCCAGGCGGTACGTGTAGACGGTGTCGGTGCCGAGGTCGACCGCGAGGACGTGCCCGCCGTCCGGGCTGGTGAGGAACTGGTGGGCGTGCGGGCCCTGTTGGCCCGGGCCGGGGGGCGGGCTGGAGTGCGTCACCAGGTCCGTGCGTTCGCCGAGCGCGCCGGAGGCGTCGATCGGGTGCACGGCCACGCTCCCGGACTGGTAGTTCGCGCTGAGCAGCCAGCGGCCGGTGGGGTGTACGGAGAGGTGACAGGGGCCCGCGCCGCCGGTGCTCCGCGTGCCGAGCACCTTCCGGTCGGCCACCCGTACCGCGGTCACGGCCCCGTTCTGGCGCTCGTCGACCGCGTAGAGCGTGCGGCTGTTCGGGTGCAGCGCGAGATACGACGGGTCGCCGAGGCCGGTGAGGGTGCCCCGGCCGGTGACGGCTCCCGTCGCGGGGTCGTACACGGCCAGACCGATGCCGGTGCCGCCGCCCTCGACGGAGGTGTAGGTGCCGAGGTACAGCGGGCGGGGGCCGGACGGCTTCCCCGTCGGCCGCCCGCTGCTCGTGCCCGTGGACGCCTCGGGGGCGGCCGGGGTGTCGGCCACGGGCTGACGCCTGGGCGCCGCCGGCGCCGGAACCGCGGCCATCGCGGCGGCTCCCGTCAGGGCCCCGACGAGCCGGCGCCTGCTCCAGCCGCCGCGCGACGTTTCCGCACCCCTGTCCATGCCCGCACCTCAGGTCGTCGATTGCCGGTCGTGACTGCCACCTTGGCGTGGACCACGTCTCAAGTGCAAGTGCGGCAACATGCATTGCATATGATGCAACGATCGGTCGTGTCTACCAGTCCCCGTCCTCAACCGGCGCGCCCGGAGCATTCTTGAGGGGCTTGACCTGGTGCGACGACGGTTCCTGCCACGGCTCGTGGTCGTCGCCCATCCAGTCCCCGACCGGCTTCACCGCCGACAGGGTGCCGGTGGGGGCGAGGTCCTCGGCGTCCTGGTCGTCATAGTCGTACCAGGGCAGACCCGCCTTTGTGTACGCCGCGCGGTCCACGGGCGACGGCGGAGGCGCCTCACCGGTGATGCGGCGCCACTCCGGCGGCGTCACCAAATGCACGAACACCCGCCCGGCGGGCTCCGGGGCCCAGGCGCTCAGCGGCCGGTCGTCCTGGTACACCTCCTGGCGCATCGAGCCGCCGACGCCGAGCCCCATGGCCGCGGCGGCCCGGGGCCGGCCCGCCGGCGCGGCGGCCGGGGCCGCACCGGGCGCGGGCGGAGCCGCCATGGGGAAGGCGGCACCGACACTCCTGACCGACCGGTTCGTCGCCCGCCGCTCCGCCCGCCGCCGCTCCTCCTCACGCCACCTGGCCAGCTCCTCGTCCCTCAGCGGGAACGACTGCAACTGGACGCCGCCCCACACCTCCTCGCCCGTGACCTGGCCCTCGACCGTCGCCCCGAGGCCCAGCGGCACGGCGACGAACTGGCGGACCGTGCCCTTGCCGGAGTTGATGCCGTCGAGCCAGGGCTGGCGCGGCAGCACCACGTAGTTCTGCGGATCACGGGAGAGCCGGTTGCTCCACGGTTTGCCCGACACCGCGCACACCTTGCCCACGCCGACCTGCAGGGCGGCCGGCTCCGTCGTGCCCGCGAAGCTCAGCCACATGGCCTCGCGCAGATACACCGGCAGCATCACCCCGCCGCGGGCCCGCCACTGCTCGGGCACCGTGTCGGGATGGTCCGCCACTCGCCGGACGGGGAACTCGCCGAGTCCCGGGGGCAGCGGATGGGTCCCCGTCTCCGGCAGCCGCAGGGTGCGCACGAACCGCACCGCAACACCGCCCGGCAGACGCAGTGTGTTCCCGTCGATCCGTACGGTCGTGTCGGTCATGCGCACGCTCCCCTCCGTCGTATGGGTGCGCCCCCGGACGAGCGGCGCGCGCTCCGCCCGGTGACCTCGTCACGGGGTATTCGCCCGGTGACTCCGTCACAGAGAACGACGCGCGGCGTCCTCGCGGTTCCGGCGCAGCCGCACCGGCACCCCCAGATGGTCCCGGAACCGGGTCAGGCGCGAAATGCGCTCGTGCTGCTCACGGGTGTGGCGGTCCAGCTCCTCCAGGAGCCGGCGCGAACGGTGCTCGATGTCCATCTCGTCGAGGATGCGGTTGACCTCGGTCAGCACGGCGCCGCGCAGATGCCAGTGGCGCGTGTCCCGCTGGACATCCTCCAGCAACAGCTGGGCCAGCTTGTCGCGGGTGGCCGAGGCCTGCCGCAGCTCGGCGGGGAGCCGGGACTCAGCCGACTCGGCGCTGGCGCTGACGTCGCTGGTGACCAGTACCGCGTAGCTGACCACGGCGTCGGCGATCTCGGACAGCAGCTGCTCGACGACGGCGCCCGTCTGCGGTGAGAACAGCGGTTCGGGGTCCCGCTGCTTGGCGAGGTCGGTGAAGGTGCGGGCGAGCACCCGCAGCACGACCGTGCAGATCTCCAGCGTGTCCAGTCCGGTGCGCAGCACCACCCGGTGCAGCAGGCCCTCACGGACGCGCGGGTTGAGCCTGAGGCTGTCCTCGGCCTGCCGCAGGGCGGCGTCCACGTCGGCGATGTCGTGGTCGAGGCGGCGCGCCTCGTACAGCCGCGCGGTCGCACGCTCCACCGGGGTGCGGCCGGCCGCCTCCTCGCCCATGCGCAGCATCAACTGGCGCATCCGGCGTGCCAGGTCCTCGATCGACTCGCCCGCGTGTTCGGTCCACACCGGGGGAGCGAGCAGCAGATTGCAGGCGAACCCGACGCCCGCGCCGATCAGCGTCTCCACGATCCGTGACCATGCCGTGCTGCCGACGGTGGTGACCCCGAGCACCAGCATCGCGCTGATCGCCACTTCGGGCACGAACTCGTCGACCCGTACCAGGTGCCCGACGTACAACGCGGCCAGGATCAGCAGCGCCAGGCTCCACCAGGTCAGTCCCACGAGGAGGGAGAAGGCGATGGCGACGAGCACGCCGGCCACCACCGAGTTCACCCGGCGGATGCCGGTGGTCAGCGTGGCGTAGAGGGTGACCTGGACGACGAGGAGCGCGGTCAGGGGAGCGGTCAGCGGCGCGGGCTCCGGGCTGAGCCGCAGCGCGATGACGTACGCGATCGTCGCCGCGGCCGTTGACCGCAGCGCCTGTACGACCACGGGGTCCCGGCGGCGCTTCACGAACCGCACGAGGGACGACGTCCACTCACGTACATCCTGCATCTCTTGCGCTGTTCCCCTTCCCCAGGCGCATCGAACGTCCTTGTTGAGGACGGTAACCGTCCGCAAGGGCGCCTGCGTCGCGGGACGTGACGGCCGGGTTCCGGCGCGCGGCCCAGCGTCACGTCCTCCGGACGCCCCGGGCCCTCGCCACCGCCGACCGGGGCTGGGCCTCGGTGAGGCCAGGACGACTCCGGTGAGCGCGGCGTCGGTGGCGCGCGCCGTTCGGGTGGGCGCGGCAACCGGCCCGCCACGCCGTACCGGCCACCTGCGCGCCAAGGCCTGGCACGGTGACGACAAGACGGAGCAGCCCGGCGGCCGGACGGTACACCTACCCGCCGCCGTCGCTGACCACCTTCCCGATTTCATCGGCGCCGACTGCCCGGACGGCCCGTACGGCATCGCGCTCGCCCGCAGCCACGACGTCCTCATCCACCCTCACCTCGTGGAGGCGGCCCGGCTGCGGCGACCGGTAGTCCGCGATCTTCGCGAGGTTGCCGCAGCGGTCCATCGAGCACCAGCGGCGGCGAGCCTGGGAGTCGTCCAGGAACAGCAGGGCCGAGGCCGGCGCCCGGGTCGTCGTTCAGGCGTACAGCTTGTCGAGGAAGGCGGCCAGATTGCCGGTCGTCCGGGCGATCTGCTCCTCCAGCGTGAGGCTCTCCTCGAAGCGGGCCCCGGAGTCGGGGACCTTCTTGCCCCGTACGTACAGGGAGCAGGCGAGGTCGGTGCACATGTACACGCCGACCGAGTTGCCCTCGCGGCCCGCCGCGCCCGCCTTGCGTGCCGTCATCAGGGACACGCCGCCGCCCCGATGCGCCGTCAGACACAGCGAGCACATGCTGCGGTGCAGAAAGCCGCGCTGCGAGGAGGGGAAGCGCAGGGTCACGCCGACCGGCCGGCCGTTCCGCTCGGTGACGAGATAGCTGCGGTCGGGGGCGCCGGGGTCCCGCCAGCCGAGGAAGTCCAGGTCGTCCCAGGGGCGTTGGTCGAGATCGCGGGGGAGCGCCAGCCGTTTCGCCTCTCCCTTCGAGCAGTTGATAAATGAGTTGCGGATGTCCTGCTCGGTGAGAGATCTCATAAGAGCCTCCTGGGGATCGTCGAAACCTAGGGGTATTAGGCTGACGGCTAGGGTAGACAGGCTCTGCGAAAGGGATCCAATGGATTTCGGGGACGTGTGCTCGCCGCCGGCGCGGGCGGCGCTGCGCCATGTCGCGGCGCTCTCCTCCGGCCCGGCCGTCGGCCCGGACCTGCGCGTCACCCTGAACTTCCACCCCGACCGCCCGTCCGGCGGCCTGCCCATCCTTCAGGCGCTGGCCCGGGACGGCGCGTACCACTCGCAGTTCGTCACCGGCACCAGCAACGGGGGGCTCACCGCGCACCCCGGAGGCGACCGCTGGCGCTGGGAGAGCCGCATCTTCGGCAGGGCGTACGACGGCGTACCGGCGGCCGAGCGCCCCGTGTACGGCGCGCTCAACTTCCGGCATCAAGTGGTGGGCGCCGCCCCGAGGTTCGGCTGCTCGCACCTTCGGCTCACACCGGCGGTACTCGCCCGCGCCACCTTCTGCTACCCCGACAGCGCCGCCGAGCCCGCCAACTTCGGGACCGCCGCCGGGATGTCCCTCGTCGCCCTGGCCGAGGCCGACGAACAGGACGCCCTCAACGACTACATCGAGGCCCACGTCCACGGCGGCGTCGACCTCACCCGCGACGTGGAGGCACTCGTCCTCGACGCGAGCTACCGCGGCATGGCCGTCGAGACCGCGGCCCGCCGGCTGCCGTGCCCCGTCGAGTGGCAGCCCGGCTACCGGATCACCGTGACCGAGCTGCGCCGCCACGCCGACTACCGCGGCCAGGAGTACGCCGACCTCGGCGCGGAGATCGCCGAGGACGGCCGTATCGACCCGCGGATCATCGGGGACGCCGCGCGCACCGGCCGCTACGCGCCGCAGGACCTGAAGATGGTGTGGCACACCCTCGCCCGCTTCGGCGCACCCGAGGGCGCCGGCACGGCGCACTCACCCGAGGGGCCCGCGGCCTACTCCCCGGCGGCCGGCGTCGGCGGCCACACCCCCGGAGTCAGCACCCCCAGCGCATAGGCGCGGGCCACCAGTTCCGTACGGTTGGCCGCGCCCCAGCGCGCCGACAGGCGCCGCAGGTGATAGGTCACGCCGTCCGCGGTGAGGCCCGTCTTGCGGGCGGCCTGCGCCGTGGTGGCGCCCCCGGCCAGCAGCGCCAGGATGCGTGCCTCCATCGGCGCGACCCGCGCCGGTTCCTCTGCCAGCGGCTCGCGTTCGCCGAGGACACGCAGCATGACCAGCAGCGCGGGCGTGTCCTCCACGGTGTCGCTCACCGGATCCGCCATCAGCTCCCCGTACCGCTCCGGCCCGCCCGGCGGCCGCCAGCGCACCGACACCTGGTACCGCGACCGGTGCCGGAGCCGCAGCGCCTGCGCGATCCGGTCCACCTGCGTCGACTCCTGCGGGGTGAACAACTCCAGCACGTCCCGGCCGCGCAGCCGCCCCGGCGTCGTCCCGCACTCCGCGGCCATCGCCGGATTGGCCAGCACGACGACGCCATGCACATCACACACCGCGACCGGCACCGCGACCCGGTCGAAGAGCGTCAGCGCACGGTTGCGCCACAGCACGGCCTCCTGCCGAGCCGCTTCCACCCGCGCCTCCTGCCACACCGAGCCCGCCGCGCAAGGCGGCAGGCTGACTTGCACTCCACCCTCATGGAGTGCAATCAAGGCTGTTCGTCCAGGTCACGGCCCAGCCTCCAAGATCAGCCGGAGCCGATCCACCACACATTCTCGCGGCCCTGCGTCGAGTGCGCGGTCCGGGTCCCCGGCGCGGTCACCCCCTGGTTCCGGCCGGACCCCTGGCCGACCGGTCGGCCGTGCGTCGTCCTTCACGTGTCCGCTTGCGCCTCGCTCGGCTGCGCTGCCTCGTCGGCCGTACCGGTCCGCTCGCTCGGGCGGTATCCGTACGCCGCTTCCCGCACCGCAAGGTCACTCTCCAGAGCCCGCCGCCGCCCAGCGTGGCAAGGGACGTGACCGCCCAAGCGATCTTCAGGTAGTTGCCGATGTTGACCGGATGGTGGAGCCGGCCCTCGACCAAGACCAACGACCAGCCTGCTCTCGTCCTGCTCCTCCTGTGCGCCGGGCCGCCCTTCTCGCGCATCGCTCACTCCACACCCGTACCACCTGCGCGACGAGCCATACCCGCGTGGCACCGAACGGGGCGACCGGCTCGGGACAACGGCTGCCGGTGACCTCATGGCCACGTTCCAGGAATCCGTGGGCAAGGCCGACGCCTCCCGCGGAGAGACCGGCGGGCCGGGTCCACCCGCTGCCCCGGATGACCACTGGGGCCAGGACGACCGCGAGGAAACAGCCCGGCGGGAAACCGCTCGAAACGCAAGTCCTCCCGGACGTTTTCGACTGCACGATCATGTAGTGCGGTGGCCCGGCGGGGCGGCGTCCCTCGATCACGCTGGAGCCCAGTCCGTCCGTACCGCGAAAGGCAGTTGTCGCGCCATGCCCGCCACCGCACTGCACCCCCCGGCCGCAGACACCCTCCCCGACGTCCCCGTCGTCGACATCTCCGCCACCGGCCCCGGTCGCACCCCGATCCAGCAGGCCATGGACCTGATGCGCACGCACGGTCCGGTGCTCGTGCGGCGGCTGCACGGGCGGGACACGCTGTTCGTCGGGGACCTCGACCTCGTGACCGACCTCGCCGACGAGCGGCGGTTCGCCAAGCACGTGGGGCCCGCCCTGGAGAACGTGCGGGAGTTCGCCGCCGACGGGCTGTTCACCGCGTACAACGACGAGCCCAACTGGGCCAAGGCGCACGACATCCTGATGCCCGCCTTCGCGCTCGGCTCGATGCGCACCTACCACCCGGTGATGCTGAAAGTGGCCCGCCGGCTCATCGCGGCGTGGGACCGCGCCGCCCGCGCCGGGCGGCCGGTGAACGTGCCCGACGACATGACCCGCATGACCCTGGACACGATCGGCCTGGCAGGGTTCGGCTACGACTTCGGGTCCTTCGAGCGGGACGAACCCCACCCCTGCGTCGAGTCGATGGTCCGCTGCCTGGAATGGAGCATGACCAGGCTCGCCCGCACGCCCGGCAAGGACTACTCGGCGGCCGACGCGGCCTTCCGCGCGGACGCCGCCTACCTCGCCGGGGTCGTCGACGACGTCATCGCCTCCCGCACCGGCACCGACCAGAGCACGGCCGAGGACCTGCTCGGCCTCATGCTGACCGCCGAGCACCCCGGCGACGGCACCACGCTGGACACGGCCAACATCCGCAACCAGGTCATCACCTTCCTGATCGCCGGCCACGAGACGACCTCCGGCGCGATGTCCTTCGCGCTGTACTACCTCGCCAAGCACCCGACCGCGCTGCAACTCGTGCGCCGCGAGGTGGACGCCCTGTGGGGCGACACCGCCGACCCGGAGCCGACGTACGACGAGGTCGGCCGGCTCACCTACACCCGCCAGGTCCTCAACGAGGCGCTGCGGCTGTGGCCGACGGCCGCCGCGTTCAGCCGGCACGCCCTTGAGGACACGCTGCTCGGCGGGCGCATCCCGCTGCGCGCCGGACAGGCGGTGACCGTGCTCGCTCCGATGCTGCACCGGCAGCCCGTCTGGGGCGACAACCCCGAGCTGTTCGACCCGTCCCGCTTCACGCCCGAGGCGGAGGCGGCGCGCCCCGTGCACGCGTTCAAGCCGTTCGGCACCGGCGAACGCGCCTGCATAGGCCGCCAGTTCGCCCTGCACGAGGCCACCATGCTGCTGGCCATGCTGGTCCACCGTTACCGGTTGCACGACCACGCCGACTACCGGCTCACGGTGAAGGAGACCCTCACCCTGAAACCCGAGGGCTTCACCCTCACGCCGACCCCGCGCACCGCGGCCGACCGCGTGCACACGCCCCTGCCGGGAGCCGTCGAGACCCAGGCACCGCGGAAGGCCGCACGCGCACCCTGCCCGCCCGCGTCCGGCCCGGCACCGGCGTGCTCTTCCTGCACGGCAGCAACTACGGCACCTGCCGCGAGTTCGCCGCCGGACTCGCCGACGAGGCCGCCGCGATCGGCTGCGACACGCAGGTCGCCCCGCTCGACGCGTACGCCAACGGCCTGCCCACCGACCGGCCCGTGGTCATCACCGCCGCCTCCTACAACGGCCGCCCCACCGACGACGCCACCGCCTTCGCCGCCTGGCTTGAGGGCGCCCCGGACGTCTCCGACGTCACCTACGCCGTGCTCGGCGTCGGCGACCGCAACTGGGCGGCCACCTACCAGCACGTCCCGACCCGCATCGACGAGCGGCTCGCCGAGCTGGGCGCCACCCGTCTGACGGACCGCGTGGCCGCCGACGCCTCGGGCGACTTGACCGGCGCGGTACGCGACTTCACGAGCCGGCTGCGCGCCGCCCTGCTGGAGCACCACGGCGACCCCGGCACCACGGGCGCCACCGGCGCCCCGGCCGAGCCCACGACGGCGTACGCAGTCCGCACCCTGACCGGAGGCCCGCTGGACGCCCTCGCCGAGCGGCACGGTCTCGTCCCCATGACGGTCACCGAGGCCCACGACCTCACCGCGCCCGGACACCCCCGCAGAAAGCGTTTCGTCCGCGTCGCGCTGCCGGACGGCGTCACCTACCGCACCGCCGACCACCTCACCGTCCTGCCCGCCAACGCCCCCGCCCTCGTCGAACGCGCCGCCGCCGCGTTCGGCGTCGACCTCGACAGCGTGCTGGACATCCGGGCCACCCGCCCGCGCAGCGACGGCCTCGCCGTGGACCGGCCGCTGACGGTGCGCCAACTGCTCACGCACCATGTCGAGTTGCAGGAGCGCCCGACGACCGCCCAGCTGGCCGCCCTCGCCGCCGCCAACCCGTGCCCGCCCGAGCGGACGGCCCTCGTCGCCCTGACCGACGACCCGCGCACTCTCGTCGAGGTCGTCGAGGACCACCCGGCGCTGCGCGGCGCCCTGGACTGGCCGCAACTGCTCGATCTGCTCACCCCGCTGCGCCCCCGCCACTACTCGATCTCCTCCTCGCCGGTCGTCGACCCGCGCCACGCCGACCTCATGGTGTCCCTGCTGGAAGCGCCCGCACGCTCCGGGAAGGGCGTCCACCGGGGCACCGGATCCGGATACCTGGCCTCGGTCGCGCCCGGCGACACGGTCTACGCTCGCGTCCAGCCCTGCCGGGAGGCCTTCCGGATCGACGGCTCGGCGCCGGTCGTCATGGTCGCGGCGGGCACGGGCCTCGCCCCGTTCCGCGGCGCCGTGGCCGACCGCACGGCGGCCCTCGCGGCGGGCGCCGAACTCGCCCCGGCCCTCTGCTACTTCGGCTGCGACGCACCCGACGCCGACTTCCTGCACGCCGATGAGCTCCGCGCCGCCGAGGCCGCCGGAGCCGTCGCGCTGCGCCCCGCCTTCAGCGCCGCCCCCGAGGGTGGGGTCACCTTCGTCCAGCACCGCATCGCCGCCGAGGCCGGCGAGGTCTGGGAGCTGCTGAACGCCGGTGCCCGGGTGTACGTCTGCGGCGACGGCTCGCGCATGGCGCCCGGCGTGCGCGAGGCGTTCCGTACCCTGTACCGGGAGTACACGCCCGGCGTCGATGACGCGGCGGCCGAGCAGTGGCTCAACGGGCTGATCGCGGCCGGGCGGTACGTCGAGGACGTGTACGCGGCGGGCTGACGGCCCCCCAAGGGGAGGGGTGGGCGCACGGTGACGGACTCCTGGGAACGGGCCCGGCACGTCCTACGGGCCGCGGGCATCGCACCCGACCGCCTCGCCCACCTCCGCCCGCTCGGCGGCGGCACGTACAACGCCGTCGAGGAACTCCGCCTCACCGACGGCAGCCGCAACGTGCTGAAGATCCCGCCCGCGCCGACCCTCCCGGGCCTGCGCTACGAGGGTGAACTCCTCGTCTCCGAGGCGGAGTTCCACCGCGGGGCCGCGCAGGCCGGCGTACCGGCGCCGCGCGTCGTGGCCGTCGGCGGCGACATGACCGTACGCCACCTGCTGATGACGGCCTGCCCGGGCGACCCCTGGGACACTTCGGTCACGGGCACCGAAGCGACCGGGCTGCGCACGGAGCCGGGCCGCCAGGTGGCCCGGCTCCACCGTGTGACCGGCCCCGGTTTCGGTTACCCCTCCGGCGCCCTCGGCCCGCTCGCCCCCGACTGGCGGACCGCGTTCACCGCCATGTACGCCGCCGTCCTGGACGACGCCCGCCGCTACCGCGCCCGGCTGCCCCGCCCCGCCGACGAGGTGGCCCGCACGGCGCGGGCCGCGTACGACGCCCTGGACGAGGTCGCCGTCCCCTGTCTGGTCCACTTCGACCTGTGGCCGGGCAACATCCTGGTCGACCGCTCGACGGGCCGGGTCCGCATCGGCGGGCTCATCGACGGCGAGCGCATGTTCTGGGGCGACCCCCTGGCCGACTTCGTCTCCCTGGCGCTGCTCGGGGACATCAGGAAGGACCGGGCGTTCCTCGCGGGCTACCGGGCGGCCGGCGGCCGGGCGGAGTTCCACCGGGCGGCCCGGCTCCGCCTCGCCCTCTACCGCAGCTACCTCTACTTGATCATGCTCACCGGGACGGTCCCGCGGGCGGTGGGGGGAGGAGCACGACCACGGGGTGCAGGAGCGGGTCGCCCCGGAGCTGGTCGCCGCGCTGGATGAGATCGCCGACCTGGTGGTCACATCTTAATTTATTGCGTGTACTAAGCCTCGAAGAAGTCGCGCCGACACCGCTCCCGGCGGTATGTTGCAGGTCGGGCAGGGTTCGAAGGGAGCCACATGGCGGGGCGGAACGGGCGCACGGTGCGCGATCTCAGGCGGGGCAACCGCACGGCCGTGCTGCAACGGCTCTACTTCGACGGCCCCCTCAGCCGCTTCGAACTCGGCCCGGCGACCGGCCTGAGCTCCGGCTCGGTCAGCAACGTCGTCGCCGACCTGATCGCCGACGGCCTGGTGGAGGAGGCCGGCAGCGTCGACTCCGACGGCGGCCGACCCCGCACCCTGCTGCGCGTCACCCCGAGCAGCGGCCACATGATCGGCGTGGACGTCGGCGAGACCCGGGTGCGGGTCGAGCTGTTCGACCTCACCCTCACCGAACTGGCGCGCACCCAGCAGCCCCTGGAGCCGCAGCGCTACGACGTCGAGGTCGTCACCGGGCACATCCGGGACGCGATCGCCGAGGTCCTCGCCACCGCCGGCCTGGCGCCGGAGCGGCTCCTCGGCGTCGGGATCGGCGTCCCCGGCATCGTCGAGCGCACCCCGGACCGCGGCGCCGTGGTGCACGGGCAGACCATCGGCTGGGACGCGGTGCCCCTGGAGGCCCTGCTGCGCGCCGGTTCCCAACTCCCCGACGACGTGCCGTACTTCATCGACAACGGCGCCAAGACGCTGGGGCAGGCAGAGATGTGGTTCGGCGCCGGGCGCGGCGCCGGCAACGCGGTCGTGGTGCTCTTCGGCTCCGGTGTCGGCGCCTGCCTGGTCACACCCGAGGTGGAGCGCGGCCGGGCCGTCGAGTGGGGGCATCTGACGGTACGGGTGCGGGGACGCCGCTGCCGGTGCGGCGCGCTCGGCTGCCTGGAGGCGTACGCGGGCGCCGAGTCGCTGCTGGCCCGCTGGCGCGAGGAGGGCGGGCGCCCGCCGCAGGACACCGACGAGGAAACCGCGCTGACCGCGATGCTGGCCGCCGCCTATCCACCGAAGGGCACCGCGGCCGACCCCGTGGCACTCGCCGTCCTGGAGGAGACCGCCGAGTACCTGGGCGCCGGCCTGTCCGACCTGATCAACCTCTTCCAGCCCGAGCGGATCCTCATCGGCGGCTGGGCCGGCCTCCAGCTCGGCTCGCGGTTCCTGCCCGCCGTACGCCGTCACGCGACGGCGTACGCGCTGCGCCACCCCGCGGAGAAGGTGACCATCGACCTGGGCCGGCTCGGCCCGGACGCGGTCACCGTCGGCGCCGCGATCCTGCCGCTCGCCGACTTCTTCGCCCGCGGCGGCCGTCGCGCGGAGCCCGCACCGGAGGCCCACCTCCCCGCCTGGCAGGCGGCGTTGGAGGAGCGGAAGCCGTAGGGCTTCGCGGGGGTGTGGGGTGTCGGGGCTTCGCGGGGGTCGGGGTGCCGGGGTTTCGTGGGGTCGCCGGGTGTTGGGGTTTCCCGGGGGCGCCGGGTGGCAGGGTTTCCCGGGAGCGCCGGGCGTCAGGATGTTCCCTGGGTCGCCGGGCGTCGGCTGGTTCGAAGGCCGGGCCCCGGTGTCCCGCGGCGCGGGATCATGGGTGACGCCACCCCGTACCGGGCCGTTCGAAGGAGCCTTCCGTGAGCCACGACATCGCCGGCGTCCGCGCGCAGTTCCCCGCCCTGAAGGCGGGCTGGGCCCACTTCGACGGGCCCGGCGGCAGCCAGACACCGCAGTCCGTCATCGACGCCATCGCCGAGGCCCTGGCCGGCCCGCTGTCCAACCGGGGGTCCGGCACGGCGGGCGAGCGCAATGCCGAAGCCTGCGTCGTCGCCGCCCGGCAGGCCATGGCGGACCTGCTCGGCGCCGAGCCGTCGGGCATCGTCTTCGGCCGCAGCGCCACCCAGCTGACGTACGACTTCTCCCGCACCCTTGCCAAGACCTGGTCGCCGGGCGACGAGGTCGTCGTGACGCGACTGGACCACGACGCCAACATCCGGCCCTGGGTCCAGGCCGCGCAGGCCGTCGGAGCCGTCGTGCGCTGGGCCGACTTCGACCCGGCCACCGGCGAACTGACCCCGGAGGACATCCGCGCCCAGCTGTCCGACCGCACCCGGCTGGTCGCGGTCACCGCCGCCTCCAACCTGATCGGCACTCTCCCGGACGTGCCCGCGATCGCCGCCCTGGCCCACGACCGGGGCGCCCTCCTCTACGTCGACGGCGTGCACTACACCGCACACGTCCCGGTCGACCTCGCACGACTCGGCGCGGACTTCTTCGTCTGCTCCCCGTACAAGTTCCTCGGGCCGCACCTCGGCGTCCTGGCGAGCCGCCCCGACCTCCTGGAGACCCTGCATCCGGACAAGCTGCTGCCCTCGCCCGACGCGGTCCCCGAGCGCTTCGAACTGGGCACCCTGCCTTACGAACTGCTGGCCGGCACCCGCGCCGCCGTGGACTTCCTCGCCCGGCTGGACCCGGACGCGCGCGGCACCCGGCGGGAGCGGCTGCTCGCCTCGCTGACCGCGCTCGAGCACTACGAGGACGCCCTGCGGCGTCGCATCGAGGCGGGGCTGGCCGGCTTCCCGGAGATCACCGTGTACTCGCGGGCGGCCCGGCGCACTCCCACGCTGCTGCTGACCATCGACGGCCGCAGCACCGTCGACGCCTACCGCCACCTGGCCGAGCGCGCGATCGCCGCGCCGTCCGGCTCCTTCTACGCCGTGGAGGCCTCCCGCCGCCTCGGACTGGGGGACGCCGGAGGCCTGCGTGTCGGCCTGGCCCCGTACACCACGGAGGAGGACGTCGACCGGCTCCTCGAGGGGCTGGCGGACTTCCTGCGGACGGCGCCGTAGGCCGGAGCGGTGGGCCGGGGCAGTGGGCCGTGGCAGTGGGCCGGGGCAGGGGACGCCTGCCCCGGCACCGGGACGTCAGGGCTTGCGGGCCACGCCGCCGTGGATGTCCGTGGGCTCGGGCGTGGTGCCGGGCTCGGGACGCCACAGCGGGCAGGACACGATGCCGGGCTCGAGCAGTTCCAGGCCCTCGTAGTAGGCGGCGAGCTGCTCCGGGCTGCGCAGCACGTACGGCACGGCGCCGGTGTCGTCGTAGCCCTGCTGGGCCTCCTTGAGTGCCTGGTCGGTGTCGGTGCTGTCGTAGTGGACGAAGTAGCTGCCGGAGGGCAGGGCGGCCTGGAGGCGGCGGACGATCGACTTGGCCTCCTCGTAGTCCTGGACGTGGCCGAGGATGCCCATGAGCATCAGGGCGACCGGCCGGTCGAAGTCCAGGATCTTCTTCGCCCTCTCGATGATCGTCTCGGGCTCGTGCAGGTCCGCGTCGATGTACTCGGTGACGCCCTCCGGGGTGCTGGTGAGCAGGGCCTGGGCGTGGCGGAGCACCAGCGGGTCGTTGTCGACGTAGACGATGCGCGACTCGGGGGCGATGCGCTGGGCGACCTGGTGGGTGTTGTCGTAGGTCGGCAGTCCGGTGCCGATGTCGAGGAACTGGCGGATGCCGAGGTCGCCGGCCACCAGGGTCACGGCGCGGATCAGGTACTGGCGGGAGGCGCGAGCCATCGTCTCGATGTTGGGCGCGACCTCGCGGTAGGCGTCGCCCGCGATCCGGTCGATCTCGTAGTTGTCCTTCCCGCCCATCCAGTAGTTCCAGATGCGGGCCGAATGCGGCACCGTGGTGTCGATCTTGGACAACGCGTCCTGGTCGGGGGTGGGCTGGCCGTCTGTCATGGGAGATCTCCTGCCGTGCGTCACGCGGTCTGTCTCTAACTTATCGTCAACGTCCACTCGTGCGGCCCGAGTTGGCGCTGAGCAGGAGGCCGCGTGTGGCGGGTGCTCGGGCGGGGCGGCGCTGTCCCGGCTCAGGCGACCAGGAAGTCCGCCATGCCGGCCTTGGCGCCCTCGAGGAAAGTGATCATCTCGGCTCGGGTGTAGACCAGCGCGGGCCCTTCGGGGTCCGTGGACTGGCGGAAGGCGACGCTGCCGTCGGGCAGGCGCTTGGCCTCCACGCAGGAGCCGCCGTTGGGGCCGCTCCAGGGCTTCTCCCAGCCCTCGGTTCCCAGGTCGACGGCGGGCATGCCGTTGTAGACGGGGCCCCTGGATCCCATAGGTCACAACTCCTTACGCAGTTCAGCCAGGATGTCCCTGGTTCGTGCGACCGGTTCCGCCTGCACGGACATCCGGTCCAGTATTTCGAGATAGGTGACGACGTCCTCGGGCCGGTCGTAGTAGACCGAGCCGGCGAGGTTCTCGGTGTAGACGACGTCGGGCAGTTCGGAGAACCCGAAGCGGAAGTGGTGGAAGGGGCCGTAGGCGCCCGGGTGGGCTCCCACAAAGAAGCGCATGACCTGGATCCGGACCTTCGGCATGTCCAGGACCTCGATGAGCCGGTCCATCTGGGCCCGCATCACCTCGACGCCGCCGACGGGGCGGCGCAGCACCGTCTCGTCCAGGATGGCCCAGACGGCCGGGGCGTCCGGCTTGACGATCAGGTCCTGGCGCTTGAGGCGCAGGGCCACGCGACGGGCTATCTCCTCCTTCGACTCGTTGGGGAAACCGACGCGCATGAGCGCGGTGGCGTAGTCGTGCGTCTGCAACAGGCCGGGAACGTAGTGGGGTTCGTAGAGGCGGATGACGCTGGCTTCGCTCTCCAGGCTCACGTAGGCGCTGAACCACTCGGGCAGCACGTCGCGGTACTTGTACCACCACCCGGGCTGGTTGGCCTCCCTGGCCAGGGTGAGGAAGTCCTCGATCTCCGCCGCCGGGACCCCGTAGGTGCGCAGCAGCTCCTTGACGTACGGGATGCGCAGCCCGACCTCGGCCTTCTCGATCCGGCGGACCGTCAAAGGGGTCACCTCGATGGCCCGTGCCGCGTCCTCGAAGGACACTCCGGCCTGCTCCCGCAGCTGCCGCAGCCGTTTACCGAGAACCATCCGCAGGACGGTGGGTGCACTGCCGCCAGAGCGGTTCTCGCTCACGCCCAACCTCCCGGAACGGCCGTCACAGTGTGCAGTGTGCCACGCGGAGGACGACACAGACAGGGTGATGCGACTCGTTCTGAAATTATCAGAACGCAGGTTGCGAGCTGAGTGTGTCGCAGACCATAGTGATCGAGGGAGCTGCCGCACGTGAGGCCAGCGACGACGGCCAACTGTGCTGGGCAGTACGGGAACTGATGTTCCAACAGGTGCAGCCCCGGGCCGCACCCGACCGCGAGGCGAGACCTGGATGGCCACCGTGACCGACGGACAGTCAAGGCGCCCGGACGAGGGCACCACCGGGGGCAACAAGGCGCCGGCAGCCGCCCTGAAGGACGCGGGCTGCTCCTACTACGTCTCCCTCCCCCGCCGGGGCAACGAACTGGGCCGCCGACAGGGTGTGGACACCAACCACGACCTGGTCTCCGTCACCCGTCGGCTCCAGGGGCCCCGGCAACCATGCGGCGCCACAACGGAGTTGATCGCCGCCGTGCTGTCCGAGCGGCTCGGCCGCGCCGTGTTACCGGCGGACCTCGGCCTCCCCACCGGCCGACAGCGCCCCGTGGGGCAGCCAACGAGCCGCCCCTCGGACGCGCTGCACTCCAAGGAGGACCGATGACGGCATCCAGGGCCCAGCGCCGCGGGCCGTTGCCCTCACAGGCAGATGCCGGGGACGGAATGGCCGGCGGAGTGCCGGCCGGCCTGGCCGGGCCCGCCGAGGTCGCCGTGAACGAGTCTCTCCGCCTCCGCTCCACCGTGCCCGCCGACCCCTCCCGTGCGGCGGCCGTGCGGCGCCTGGTCGCCGAGCACCTCGCCGAGCTGGCCCTGTCGGCCGATCAGCTGGACACTGCCGTCCTGGCGACGGACGAGCTGTTCGCCAACGCGGTCAAACACGCGAGCACCGACCCGCGCGACACGATCACCGTCACCATCGAGTGGAGCGGGCGCACCCTGTGTGTGACGGTCGCCGACCGCTCGCCCGAGCTGCCGCGGCCGCGTGCGGCGGACGCGGTGGCCGAGTCCGGGCGCGGACTGGCCATCGTGGCCGCGCTGGCCGACGACTGGGGCATGGCACCGCCCGAGCCCGGCAGCCCGGGCAAGAGAGTGTGGTTCACGCTGCAAGGACGGGGGGCGGCGCCGTGAGGGGCGGGGCGGAGCGCCTCGGCAAGGGCGCGGACAACGCGGCTGCGGGCTCTGCGATGCCGCGCCAGGACGGGGACACCCCGGCCAAAGGCGCCGGCCGGCCGCGCCTGGACGCGAGCGCAGGAGCGGCGGCAGAGCCGGGCACGGCCGCAACATCGACGAGGCACACGGCGGGTGCAGCACCGGGGGAGCGCGCGGCGGTCCCGATTCCGGCGGCGCGCAGGGCTGATGCGGCGTCGGCGGGGCGCCGGGGGGACGCGCCCCCGGCGGGGGGTTCTGCGCCGGCGGTGCACCCGGTGGATGGGGCATCGGCGGGGCATGGGGCGGATGCGGTTCCGGCGGCGGGTTCCCCACCGGACGCCCACGCGGTGGATGTGGCAGCGAGTGGGCACGTGGTGGACGTGGCAGCGAGTGGGCACGCGGCGGATGCAGCAGCGACCGGGCGTGCGGTGGACGCGGCAGCGAGTGGGCACGCGGCGGATGCAGCAGCGACCGGGCGTGTGGTGGACGCGGCAGCGAGTGGGCACGCGGTGGACGCGGCAGCGACCGGGCACCCGGTGGACGCGGCAGCGACCGGGCACGCGGCGGATGCGGCAGCGACCGGGCACCCGGTGGACGCGGCACCGACCGGGCACCCGGTGGACGCGGCAGCGACTGGGCACCCGGTGGACGCGGCACCAGCTGGGCACCCGGTGGACGCGGCACCGACTGGGCACGCCGAGATGCCGCTGTCCCCGGCGCTTGCCTCCGCGTTGGCGGCCGAGTTGGTGCGCAGGGCCGATGAGGACCGGGAGCTGATGCGACAGACGGGGGCCGGTCCCACGCCGGAGCGTCGGCGCCGTGTCGTCGAGTGCCACCGGGACAACGCCGAGGCCCTCGCGGCGATCGTCCGCCGGCACGGCTGGCCGGCCGCCGACGTGGTCGGCGCGGCCGCGTCGACGGCGGCGCTGATGATCCTGCTGCACGCCCCGGACCTCGGCTTCCGGCTGCGCTGCCGCGATCTGATCGCCCAGGCCACGGCGGACGGCCGCTGCCCCGCGGTGCATCTCGCCTACATCGCCGACCACTGCGCCGTGGAGCTGGGCGAGCCGCAGTTCTACGGGACGCGGGTCAATCCCGTGACGCTGCGCCCGTATCCGGTGCGCCGGCCGCAGAACCTCGACGAGCGCCGCCGGGACGTCGGCCTGGGCCCGCTCGAGGAACAGATGCGGGCGCTGCGCCTCCACGCCTGAGGCGCCCGGCGTCGGCCGAGGCATCCGGCGCCGCACCAGGCCGCCTTCGCGACACGGCAGGTTTCGCAGGTGACCGCGGAGGTACTCGCGTCTCACCCGACGACGCGAAGGGAGTACGTCGTGTCCGACCACCGCCAGGAAGCACCCGGCGAGAACGGCGCGCCTGTCCCCCGGGACATGCCGGACCAGCAGGCCCACGCCGGTGATGACCCCTGGGAGGCCGCTCCCGTCCGCGAGCGGGGCGAGACCGACGAGGAAGCGGAGTCCGCCGAGCCGGCCACCGACGTCCCGGACACCGACGAGGCGGGCACCGGACGGCGGGGTGTTGCCCCGCACTCGGGTTCCGTGAACCCCGAGCACCCCGTACCGGACGAGCCCTCCGCCTGACCCCTCAGGGAGCCGCCATGGGTATGGCCGACCGCGTCCGCGCCTGGCCCGTCTATCGTCAGCTCACCGGCAGCGACCGCATCGGCCGGGGCAGTGCCGCCTGGTCGTCCGCGACTTCTCCCTCATCGAGTCGGCGACCTGGTGGAAGGACGGGCCGGAGATCGAGAGCGGAGAGCTGCGGACGGAGGACATCGGCACCGAGGTGTTCTTCTTCCCGGCCGCCTCGCACACCGAGAAGTCCGGCTCGTTCACCAACACCAACTGCTGGGTGCAGTGGCACTACGCGGCCGTCGAACCCGAGGGCGACGCGCGCAGCGACCTGTGGTTCATGTACCACCTGGGCCGCCGCATCAAGGAGAAGCTGGCCGGTTCGACCGATCCCATGGACCGCCCGATCCTCGACCTCGCCTGGGACTACCCGGTCACCGGACCGCTTCAGGAGCCCGTCGCCGACGCCGTGCTCGCCGAGATCAGCGGCCACGGCCCCGACGGCGGCCCGCTGAGCGCCTACACGGAGCTGAAGGACGACGGCACGACGCGCTGCGGCTGCTGGATCTACTGCGGGGTGTACGCGGACGGCGTCAACCAGGCCGCCCGCAAGAAACCGCACTGGGAGCAGGACTGGGTCGCCGCCGAGTGGGCCTGGGCCTGGCCCGCCAACCGGCGCATCCTCTACAGCCGCGCCGCCGCCGCCCCCGACGGCACGCCCTGGAGCGAGCGCAAGAAGTACGTCTGGTGGGACGCGGAGGGCGGCAAGTGGACGGGCCACGACGTGCCCGACTTCGTACCCGACCGGGCCCCCGACCACGTACCCGACGAGGACGCCGAGGGCCACGACGCGCTGCGCGGCGACGACCCGTTCATCATGCAGGCCGACGGCAAGGGCTGGCTGTACACGCCGGCCGGCCTGGAGGACGGGCCGATGCCCACCCACTACCAGCCCCAGGACTCGCCGTTCCCCAACGTCCTGTACCCCTTGACCTACCCCTCGACCCCGCGCAACCCCGTCCGGCAGCTGCTGCCCCGCGAGGGCAACCGCTACCGCCCCAGCGGCGACGAGCCGGGCGCCGACGTCTCCCGTACGTCGTCACCACGCACCGGCTGACCGAGCACTTCACCGCGGGCGGCATGAGCCGCTGGTCGGAGTACCTGTCCGAGCTGCAGCCGGAGTTCTTCTGCGAGGTCTCGCCCGCCCTGGCCGCCGAGCGCGGCCTGCAGCACGGCGGCTGGGCCACCATCGTCACCGCGCGCAACGCGGTCGAGGCCCGCGTGCTGGTGACCGACCGGATCCGCCCCCCTCAAGGTGCAGGGCCGCACACTCCACCAGATCGGCCTGCCCTTCCACTGGGGACCCAACGGAGTGTCCCCCGGCGACGCGGCCAACGAACTGATGGCCATCACCCTCGGCCCCAACGCCCACATCCAGGAGGACAAGGCGCTGACCGCCGACATCCGCCCGGGCCGTCGGCCGCGCGGGCCGGACCTGCCGAAGCTGGTCGCCGCCTACCGCAGGCGCGCCGGAATCACCGGGACGACCGGGACGGAGGCCAGGAAATGAGCGAGGAGACTCAGCAGCGGGTCGGCTTCTTCACCGACACCTCCGTCTGCATCGGCTGCAAGGCGTGCGAGGTGGCGTGCAAGGAGTGGAACGCCATCCCGGAGGACGGGCTGTCCCTGACCGGCATGTCCTACGACAACACCGAGGCGCTCGGCGCGTCCACCTGGCGGCACGTGGCCTTCATCGAACAGCCCCGGCCGGACGGCCGTACCCAACTCCCGCTGATCGAGGGCGGCGCGACGGCGCAGGAGACGACGGTGGACGGCGGCGAGATGCGCTGGCTGATGTCCTCCGACGTGTGCAAGCACTGCACCCACGCCGCCTGCCTGGACGTGTGCCCCACCGGGGCGCTGTTCCGCACCGAGTTCGGCACGGTCGTCGTCCAGGAGGACGTCTGCAACGGCTGCGGCTACTGCGTGCCGGCCTGCCCCTACGGCGTCATCGAGCAACGCCCGAACGACGGGCGGGCGTTCAAGTGCACCCTGTGCTACGACCGGCTCGGCGCCGACCAGGAACCGGCCTGCGCCAAGGCCTGCCCGACGGACTCCATCCAGTTCGGCCCGCTGAACGAGCTGCGCGAGCGGGCCGCGCTGCGCGTGGAGCAACTGCACGAGGCTGGCGTCACCGACGCGCGGCTGTACGGGCACGACCCGGACGACGGTGTGGGCGGCGACGGCGCGTTCTTCCTGCTGCTCGACGAGCCCGAGGTGTACGGGCTGCCGCCGGACCCCGTCGTCACCACCCGCGACCTGCCGGCGATGTGGAAGCACGCGGCAGCGGCGGCCGTGTCGCTGCTGGGCGGCGCCGCACTGTCCTTTGCGCTCGCGGGAAGGGGGCGGCGATGACCGGGACCGAGAGGCCCGAGAACCCGACGGCCGAGCGGCGCGGGCGCAAGGGCGGCCGCGGTGAGCGGGCGATGGTCCCGAAGGCCGAGTTCCGGTCGTACTACGTCCGGCCCGTCATCAAGGCGCCGTCCTGGGCGGCGCCCGACATCGCCGGGTACTTCTTCCTCGGCGGACTGGCGGGCGCCGGATCGGTGCTGGCGGCCGGGGCGCACCTGACTGGTCGCACCACCACGGCGACGGTCCTGAAGATCTCCTCCCTCACGGCCGTCTCACTGTCGGCGGCCGCGCTGATCCACGACCTGGGCCGCCCGGGCCGCTTCGCCAACATGCTCCGCGTGTTCAAGCCGATCTCGCCGATGAGCGTGGGCTCGTGGCTGCTGTCGGCGTACGGGCCCGCGGCGGGAGTCGCCGCCGCGAGCGCGGTGACCGGGCGGTTGCCGCGGGCCGGGGCGGCTGCGACCGGGGTTGCCGCGCTGCTGGGCCCGGCCGTCGCGACGTACACCGGGGTCCTCGCGGCCGACACCGCCGTACCGGCCTGGCACGGAGCCCACCGCGAACTGCCCTACCTGTTCGCGGTCTCCGCCACGGCCGCAGCGTCCGGCATGGCGCTCGCCCTGGGGCCGTCCCGGGAGAACACCCCGGCCCGCTACGCCGCCGCCCTCGCCGCTCTCGCCGACATGGCGGCCGGCCAGGTGGCGGAAGACCCCCTCGGCATGGTCGCCGAGACCTGGCGCGAGGGCCGGGCGGGCGCTCTGCTGAAGGCGGCCCGGGCCCTGACCGTCGGCGGCGCCCTGGGCGCGGTCCTGCTCGGCGACCGCCGAGCCGCGGCAGTCGCCTCCGGTCTCGCCCTCCTCGCCGGCTCGGCGTGCACCCGCTTCGGGGTCTTCGCGGCGGGAATCGCCTCGGCCGAGGACCCGGCGTACACGGTGGTGCCGCAGCGGGAGCGTCCGGACGGTGAGCGGCGGACGGTTTGAGCCGGAGCCGGTGAGGTTGTTCTGTTCCTTGCGCCCCTTCAGCGCCCCTTCAGCGCCCCTTCAGCCGACCTTGCGACCCTTCATGGGCTCGGTGTCCTCGCCCGCGCCGCCCTGCAGGCCCTGCAGGAACTCCTGCAGTACCTCCGTCGCCGTGCGGTCCGGTTGCCAGCCCAGTTCGGTGCGGGCGCGGGTGCAGTCCATCAGAGGGAGGCGGAGGACCGCGTCGAACAGGTGCGGGGAGGCGGGAAGCAGGTGCAGGCCCCAGGCGGCGGCGATCGCCGAGCGGGCCGCGGTGCGGGGCAGGCGTACGGGGCGGGCGCCGAGCAGCTCGCTCAGCACCTGGGCGTCGATCGGCGGCTCGGCGGCCAGGTTGAAGGCACCCCGTACCTCGTGGCGCAGCGCCAGCTCGTAGGCCCTGGCGGCGTCGTCCGTGTGCAGGGCCTGCACCCGCAGGCCCGGGACGTCCGGCAGGAACGGCAGCAGCTCGGGCCGGGCCAGCGGACCCGGCAGGAAGCGGCCGCCGAAAATACGGCGCTGCTCGCTCGCCGACTCCCGCTTGAAGAGGAAGGCAGGACGCATCCGGACCACCCTCACGTCCGGGTGATCGCGCTCGAAGGTGTCCAGGGCCCGCTCCAGATAGGCCTTCTCCCGGCAGTACGCGGCGTCCGGCCACCCGTGGGTCGGCCACGACTCGTCCACCGCGTGGTCCTTCGGTCCCGGCGAGTACGCGCCGACCGACGACGCGTGGACGAGCACCGGCACCCGCGCGGCGGCCACCGCCTCGAAGACGCGGATGCTGCCCAGCACGTTGGTGCGCCAGGTCACCGCCGGATCGTGCGTCGGCTGGAACGCCCACGCGAGATGGACCACGGCGTCGGCGCCCTCGAACTCCTCGGCCAGACCGGCCTGTTCGGACGCGATGTCGACCGCCGACCACTCCGTCTTCGGCGGCGACCACTGGGGAATCCGGCGGGCCAGCCCCCGTACCGACCCGATCTCCGGATCCTCCGAGAGAAGGCGCACGACACTCGTACCGACGTTGCCGGTGGCTCCCGTGACGACGATCCTGCTGCCCGACGCGTTACTCACCTTCGGCTCCTCTCGGCGGCGCTGACACTGCGCACACCGAGTACCCGGTCTCCGCCGATGCACGCGGCCGCTCCACATACCTGGGGGCATGCGTATTCGGCAAGTCTCATACGGGTGACGCATGGACCCGGTATGGTGGACGCGTGGGACTGTCCTTGGGAGAACGGGTGCGGTCGTCGGTCGCCGCCCTGATGCACGCGACCGGCGAGTCGCAGGCGGACCTCGCCCTGGCCCTCGGCGTGAGCCAGGCCCAGGTGAGCCGCCGTCAGTCCGGCAGCGCCGCGTGGAGCCTGGCCGACTGCGACGCGCTGGCCGCGCACTTCGGCATCGACGTGCTCGACCTGCTGGCCGGGCCGACCCGCGCGTACGAATCCCTGCCCGCGTGGCGACGCCGGCGCGGCGGGGGCGGGACGGTGACCCGATGAAGGACTTCGAAGCGATCGACGCGCTGTTGGCCGGAGCCCGCCAGGAGGTCGCGCTCCCACCGCCCGACGTGCGCCGCGGCCTGCGCGAGGGCCTGAACCTCTCCCGCGCCCAGGTGGCCCGCGCCCTCGGCGTCAGCCCCTCCACGGTCGGCGGCTGGGAGTCCGGCCGCGATCCGAGCGGGGAGGTGCGCGAGAAGTACGCGTACTTCCTCGAGGGGGCGCGGACCAAGCTGGAGGCCCGGGTCGAGGAGACGGTCGCCGGTGCCGCGGCCGGCGTGGCCGAGGGGGCGACACCGGCTCCGAGTGACGCGGCGGACGAGGGGGCGACACCGGCTCCGAGTGACGCGGCGGACGAGGGGCCGGTCCCGGTTCTGGACCGCGCCGAGGACGTGGCGGTCACCGCCCCCTCGGCGCAGGCCGACGGTTCCGACGAGGTCGAGGCACTCCCGACGCCTCGGCCCTGCGTGCTGTGCGGCGCCCCCGCGCACCACCAAGTCGCCGGATTCGCCCAGCACTTGGACCCGGCCGAGTGTGGCACACCGGCGCCTGCGCGCCGGGCGGGCACCGGACGGTCCGCGCCCATGGCGGACCCCGGGCAGCCTCCGCACACCGTGGAGCGCGGACGTCACGCGTACGCGGCGGAACCCGAGCGGCCCGACAGGACGGCGGAACGCGGACAGCCCGAGCGACCGGCGGGCCCCCGACAGCCCCCGCACACGGCAAAGCCCGGCGCGCCGATCCGCCCCGGCCGGCCGACCCGGATCGTCCCCGTCGGCCGCCGCATGCAAGCCGCGTCCGACACCCCCGACCTGATCGGCCAGGCGGTCGCCGCCGCGCTCGCCACGTACGAGGGCGACGTCGAGGCGGCCACCGCGGCGCTGGTCAAGCGTGCGATCCCGGACGCGATGGCGCTGCTGGACGAGACGCGCAAGGGCGGCCGGTACGACATCGTCGCGCACCCCTGGATCCCGGACATCCTGCGCAAGCAGAGCGCGCGCGGCTCGGACCAGATCTGGGAGGCCCGCCCCAAGTGGGCCCGCCGCGAACTGCCGCCCGGCCGGCACGAGGTGACCGCGCTAGACATCAACGGCGCCTATCTGTCCGCGCTCAAGACCCACCTCCCGATCGGCCAGCTGGAGCACTCCACCGGCTTCGCCCACGACCGACGCCGCGCCGGCGTCCACCTGATCACGCCGCCCGCCTGGGAGCACGACGCCTACCTGCCCAACCCGATCGGCAACCGGGACGAGCCCGGCCCGCTGTGGGTCACGGAGCCGACCCTGCGGCTGCTGCTGCGCCTGTCCGGGCCGAAGTACGGGCTGTGCGACCCGCCGGAGATCCACGAGTCGTTCACTTCGGGCGCGACCGAAAGCCTGCTGGAGAAGTTCCGCGTCGCGCTCAAGGACGCCCGTGACCGGGCGATCGCCGAGGACGACGAGGTGACCCTGGAGTACGTGAAGGCGATGTACTCCAAGTTCGTCTCCACGATGGGGGAGTCGAACTACAACCGGGAGCTGTACCGCCCCGACTGGATGCACCTGATCCGCTCCCAGGCCTTCGCCAACCTCTGGATGAAGGCGTACAAGGCCTACGACGAGGGCCTCACGCTCGTGCGCGCGATGGGCACCGACGAGCTGCACGTGATCGGGGACTGGCGGCGTGTCTTCCCGGAGGGCCGCGGGGTTTCCGAGGTGAAGATCAAGGACACTTACACCGTCGGCGAGGACATCGATCCCGCCGCCACGGGCGAGCACGACGACTGAGTGAGGGAGGCAGCCCGAAGTGCCGCAGCGCACCATCGAGTTCGGCAAGTACGGAGCCCGCGGCATCAAGGGCAGCGCGGCCGTGGCCCGGCAGCTGGACGCGCTGGCCGGGGGCATCGCCACCCCGGTCACCGCCCGGCGCGGCATGCTGGCCCGCCTGCACTACCTCACGCGGACCGAGCACTCCCGCGCCGCCGCCCGGGAGGCGGGCCTCACCGTCACCGACCGCACGCTCAGGGCATGGCTGGAGGGCCGGCGGTCCCCGTCGAAGCGGAACCTGGAGAGGATCGAGACGGCCTACTGGACGGTCCGCCGCCACAACGTCGCCCGCTACCTCCTCGGCCGCCTCAACCGCGAGGGCCGCGGCACCCGCGTCGAGCTGCACCCGCTCAACCAGTCCCAGGTCGACCGCCCCCGCCAGCGGGTGATCGAGTACCGCACGCTGAACATCCGGCACTGGGAGGCCATCGTCGAGGCCTGGGCGGCCGGGGACGAGCGGGCCCTGGACGACGCATGGACCGACCAGATCGTCGATCTCGGCTCGCAGTGGGGCCAATACGAGTACGTCACCAATATCGGCTTCGCCGCCTGACCTGCACCTGCGGCGAAGCCGGGCATGACGCCGGAGGTAATCGACCCTCCCCGCCCCGCGCGGAACCATCGAGGGCGTACCCACTCGCCCCGCACCCTGGTTTCCGGGAGGTCCTCGATGCCGTACTTCACCAGCCCCGTCGACCCCACACGACTGCACTACTCGACTACGGTCCCGCCTCCGGCCCCGTCGCCGTGTTCGTCAACAGCGCGTTCCTGGGCTCGGAGATGTGGGAATTCCAGATGCTGCCCCTGGCGGAGGAGGGCTACCGCTGCGTCGGCCTCGACCGGCGGGGGCACGGGCGGTCCGAGGACGTCTGGAGCGGCTACGACCTCGACACTCTCGCCGACGACCTGCACGGGCTGCTCGACCACCTGGACCTGCGCGACGTCACCCTGATCGGCCACTCGGTGGGCAGCGCCGAGATCGTGCGCTGCCTGACGCGGCACGGCGCCGGGCGGGTGGCCCGGGTCGCCCTCGTCGGGGGCATCGCGCCGGGCGTTTGTCGCTCGGCCGACAACCCCGACGGCATGGACCCGGCCGGCATGCGGGCCGCCAACGAGGTGCTCCGGCGGGACAGGACCGCGTTCTTCGCGGACTCGGCCCACTCCTTCTTCGCGCTCGACCGGCCCGGAAACGACATGTCACCGGCGTACGTGCGCCATCTCGTCGACCGCTGCTTGGTCTCCACGGCCCGCGCGGCGAACGCCGTGCAGGACATGGTCGTCACGGTGAACGTCGCCCCCGAGCTGCCCAAGCTCGACCTGCCGGTGCTCGTCGTGCACGGCACCCACGACACCTCGGCACCCCTGGACGTGACCGGCCGCCGCGCGGCTCGGCTGCTGCCCGACGGCACGCTGAAGATCTACGAGAACGCGGGCCATGGTCTGTTCGTCACGCACGCCGGGCAACTCGTCGCCGACCTGCGGGACTTCACGGCCGCAGGCTGAACCCCGGGATCCGGCACCGCCGGTTCGCACGACCGCGAGATGATCACGAGCATGAGCGAGATCATCCTGATGTCCGACGCCCGGGTCGCCGCCGTTCCCGTGGCGGAGTGCGGGGAGCCCCTCCTCGACGTACGAGACGTGCTGCTGGTCGACGACCGCAAGCACAAGGACTCCCACGGCGCCGAAGTCCATCTGCGCCGGGGCGTCCTCGACCGCATCCTCGCAGCGCAGGCCCTGCTGCCCGACGGCCTGCGCCTGCTCTTCGTGGAGGGGTACCGGCCACCGGCCCTCCAGCGGTTCTACTTTCGAGCGCTACGCGGACGAACTGCATACCGCGCACCCGCAGTGGCCCGCCGACCGGATCCGCTCGGCAGCCAGCCGCTACGTCTCCCCGCCCGAGATCGCCCCGCACACCGCGGGCGCCGCCGTCGACCTGACGCTCGCGGACGCCGACGGCCGCGAACTCGACCTGGGCACCGCGATCAACGCCAGTCCCGAGGAGAGCGACGGCGCCTGCTGCACCGGGGCGGAGAACATCTCGGACGAGGCCCGGGCCCACCGCGAGGTGCTGGGCCGGGCGCTGACCGCGGCCGGGCTGGTCAACTACCCCACCGAGTGGTGGCACTGGTCGTACGGAGACCGCTACTGGGCCCTGACGACCGACGCGCCCGCTGCCCTGTACGGCCCCAGGGAACCGGACGAGTCCTAGGCCGCGAACGCGTTCACGCCCGTCAGCTGGGCCGACAGCTCCCACAGGCGGGCCGCCTGGTCCGGGTCGGTCGCCCAGTCCTTCACGCCGACCCGTTCGCCGTCCGCGGGAGCGGGCCCGGCGATGTCGCAGTCCTCCAGGTAGACGCCGCCCAGGCCGTCCAGCTGGGGCGAGGTGGCCGCCCAGACCTGGGTGGCCGCGCCCTGCTGCGGGGTCTTGAAGCCCTCGGGGTTCAGGGGGTTGCCGCTCTCGTCGATCCAGCCGCGCTCGACCATCTCCTCCTTGGGCAGGTGCCGTTGGAGAGGGGTGAGGATGCCGCCGGGGTGGAGGGAGAAGGCCCGGACGCCGGCGTTCCGGGCGAGCCTGTCGAGGTGGACGGCGAACAGGGCGTTCGCGGTCTTGGCCTGGCCGTAGGCCTCCCACTTGTCGTAGCCCTGCCGCCAGTGGATGTCGTCCCAGCGGATGCCGGAGAAGTGGTGGCCGCGGGAGGAGACCGAGACGACGCGGGCGCCGCCCGGCTCGATCGCCGGCCACAGGCGGTTGACGAGGGCGAAGTGCCCGAGGTGGTTCGTCGCGAACTGGGCCTCCCAGCCGGGCCCGACCCGCGTCTCCGGGCAGGCCATGACGGCGGCGCTGTTGATGACGAAGTCCACCGTGCGGCCGGACGCCAGGAATCGCTCGGCGAAGGCGCGGACGCTCTCGAGGTCGCCGAGGTCGAGCTCGTCCACCTCGACGCCATCCACGCCGGTCAGCGCCTCCCGGGCGGTGGCCGGGCGGCGGGCGGGGACGACGACCCGGGCGCCCGCCTTGGTGAGCGCTCGCGTGATCTCCAGGCCGAGGCCCGAGTAGCCACCGGTGACGAGGGCGAGCCTGCCGGTGAGGTCGATGCCCTCGAGGACGTCGTCGGCGGTGCTCGTCGCGCCAAAACCCGAACCGATCTTGTGCTGTGCCGTAGTGCTCATGTCCGGCACGCTACGAATTGGAGTGCTCTCGAAGTCAAGCGAAGCCGGTGGCGCGAAAAAAGCCCCGACCGGACGGGGGGATCACGGTCGGGGCGGTCAAGGTGTGGGCACGCATGGCGGTCGCCTCTCGGCGAAGGGCTCCACAGGGCTTCAGCCGAACGATCGTCCATGTGGGCAATAGGTGAGGCCCGGGGACACTGTCCCATCCGCACCCACGGTTGGTTTAGCGGGGAACTACCGGCTGGTGTTCCGCTGTCTGCCATGTTCTGCGGTGATCTGCATCACTCCCGTAAGGCGCCCGGAACGGCCTCCGCCCACAGGTTCTCCGCCTGCAGCAGCAGCGACCCGAGCACCGCCGTCCGGGCCGCCTCCCGCCTCGCGTGCTCGCGCAGGCCGGCCTGCAGCCGCCGGTGCAGTTCCCGCCGCGTCGCCTCGGCCCGGCCGTCCGGAAACTGGGTGGCCTGACCGTCGAGCAGGCGGCGGCTCTCCGCGTGGCAGGCGTCCGCGATCAGGTCCAGCAGATGCGCGTAGGTGTGCAGCACCGGCGGGTCGGGCGGCGCGGGCGTGCGGTCGTCGTCGGCGGCGACCGTGAGGGTCCGGGTGAGCGCCCGGACACCACGTCAGGCGCCCGCCACCCCGGACGGTGTACGCCGCTCCCGGGTCCAGGCCAGCAGCTCGTCCATGGACCACGTGGTCACCACGCGCTCGGGGGGCACCCCGCACTCCTCGGCCCGCGCGCACCCGTGGATCTGCCAGTCCAGCTGGCCGGGCGCGTGCGCGTCGGTGTCCACGGAGAACAGCACGCCCGCCTCGACCGCCCGGCGCAGCAGGCGCCGCGGCGGGTCCAGCCGCTCCGGACGGCTGTTGATCTCCAGGGCCGTGCCGGACTCGGCGCAGGCGGCGAACACCTCGTCCGCGTCGAACTCCGACTCCGGCCGCCCGCGCCCGGTCAGCAGCCGTCCGGTGCAGTGCCCGAGGATGTCGGAGTGCGGATTGCGTACGGCGGCCACCATGCGGCGGGTCATCGAGCGGGCGTCCATCCGCAGCTTGGAGTGCACCGACACCACCACGACGTCCAGCTGCTCCAGCAGCTCCGGCTCCTGGTCGAGCGAGCCGTCGTCGAGGATGTCGCACTCGATGCCGGTCAGCAGCCGGAAGGGAGCCCACGTCCCGTTCAGCTCCGCCACCACCTGAAGCTGCTCGCGCAGCCGCTCGGCCGTGAGGCCGCGTGCCACCGTCAGCCGCGGCGAGTGGTCCGTGAGGACCGCCCACTCGTGCCCGAGGCGCGCCGCCGTCCGCCCCATCTCCTCGATGGGGCTGCCGCCGTCGGACCAGTCGGAGTGCAGGTGGCAGTCGCCGCGCAGCAGCGCCCGCAGCCGTTCGCCGCCCTGCGTGAGCGGGCCCTCGGCCTCGCCCTCGAGCTTCTGCAGATAGCCGGGCACCTTCCCGGCCAGCGCCTCGCGCACCACCTGCGCCGTCTTCGGGCCGACGCCCTTGAGCGACTCCAGCGTCCCCGCCGTGGCCCGCTCGGCCACCTCCTCCGCGGGCAGCTCGGCCAGCACCCGGGCCGCGGTGCGGAAGGCGCGCAGGTACGTCGGCGCCAGGGACCGCTCCAGCAGGAAGGCGATCCGGTCCAGTGCCTCGACGGGGTCCATCGCCACCTCCACCACCAGAGTTCCCCAGCCCCAACGGGGCCGCACGAGCAAGACCCCGGCGGGGCCGCACGCCGGGAATGCCACCGGCCGCACGACGGGTACTCCGTCCCGGCCGCGGACCCGCCCGTTTGCCCGGTACGCCCCCGGGTACCGCGATGCCTCGTCCGTGAGCGCCGGTTCGCACCTGACCGGCCACGACTGGCGGCGTCCCTGAGCGGGCCCCCGTGAGACTGCCCACCAGCGCCTGCGACCGCCGCGTCGGCAGCTATCGGCACACCAAGGAGAGCGAGACCTACGGCCTGACGACGATGCTGCGCGAGCACGTCACGTGCGGGCGCGGCGAGATCGTTCAGCTACCCGGCCAAGGGCGGCATCGAGAGGGTACGGGCGCTGGTGGACGAGCAGGCGCACGCCGTCGTCCGCGCCCTGCTGCGGCGCCCGCGCGGTGCGGAGCGGCTCTGTCTGCGTCTTCCGGGAGCGGGGCGCCTGGCACGACCTGCACAGCGACGACCTGAACGAGGCGCTGCGCCGGCTGTCCGGGACCGACATCACCGCCAAGGACTTCCGCACCTGGCACGCCACGGTGCTCGCCGCCGTGGCGGTCGCCGTCACCACGAAGGAGGCCCGGGCGACGCCCGCGGCCCGGCGCCCGCAGATCGCCCGGGCGGTCCGCGATCGCCCCGTGCTCACCCGGCTGGGGGAACACGGGGACTTCGGGTGTCCGGCCGTGCAAGGGGCCGTCGAGGCGGCGGTGCTCGAGCTGCTGGAAGGGTGAAGCGGGGAGCCGTCGACGCGGGTTGCGATTTACGCTTGGTGGCATGACCGAAGTCGGGAGCCCCCATATTTCCCACCCGCGGATCATGGTGCACCGGGTACAGCCGGGCGGACCGGGCACGCCGCCGTTCCGCATCGTGGAGATCGACGGTCAGGTGGTCGGCGAGGCGAAGACCATCACGGACGTCCTCGAAGCCGCCGCCGCGTACGGCATCGTCGTCCACGACCTCGACGACCCTGACGTGGTCCGCTGGGTCGGCGGCGACAAGTTCACCTGGAGGCCGCACTAGGCTCGCTCAGCCGACCGTCCACTTCTGGTTGGCACCGCCCGTGCAGGTCCAGATCTGCAGCCGGGTGCCGTTGGCCGCGTTGTTCCCGGTGACGTCCAGGCACTTGTTCGCCTGCGGGTTCACGATGTCGTGCGCCGAGGAGACGGCCCACTTCTGGTTCGGGCCGCCGGTGCAGTCCCACAGCTGGACCGTCGAGCCGTCCGCGGTGCCGTTGTCGGTGACGTCGAGGCACTTGCCGAGCGCGCGGAGCGTGCCGTCCGAGGCGACCGTCCACTGCTGGGCGGTGGTGCCGTTGCAGTCGTAGAGCTGCACCGGGGCGCCGTTGGCGGAGTTCGCGCCGGCCACGTCCATGCACTTGTCGGCCAGCCCCCGGATCGCGCCCCCGGCGGGTGTGTTGCTCGTCGTCACCGACACCGAGTCCACCACCAGCTGCTGCGGGAAGACGGTGGAGCCGTCCGGGTCGCCGGGCCAGTAGCCGCCCACCGCCAGGTTCAGGATCAGGAAGAACGGCTTGTTGAACACCCACGTCTTCCCGCCCAGGTCGGCGGGCGTGCGGCGCTGGTAGACGTTCCCGTCCACCGACCAGGTGATCGAGTCGGGAGCCCAGTCGACGGCGAAGGTGTGGAAGGCGTCCGCGAAGGCCTGGCCGCCCGGCAGCGAGTAGGCCGCGCCGATGCCGCCCGAGCCGGAGTAGCCGGGGCCGTGGATGGTGCCGTGGACGGTCGAGGGCTCGAAGCCGACGTTCTCCATGACGTCGATCTCGCCCGAGTCGGGCCAGCCCACCTGTCCGATGTCGTTGCCGAGCATCCAGAACGCGGGCCACATGCCCTGCCCGCGCGGGATCTTCATCCGGGCCTCGACGTGCCCGTACTGCGCGGCGAACCTCCCGGCCGTGTTCAGCCGGGCCGAGGTGTACTGGCAGGTTCCGTACCAGCACTGGTAGTTGGCCGGGTTTTCGCGCCGGGCGGTGATCACCAGATGGCCCTGGCCGTCCAGGGCGGCGTTCTTGTTGCCCGATGTGTAGTACTGCCGCTCGTGGTTGTTGACGTTGTCGCCGGTCTCCGTCTGCCACTTGGAGGAGTCGACGGCCGCGCCCGCGGGCCCGTCGAAGGTGTCGGAGAACGTCACGGTGTCGGCGGAGACATCCGTCGTGTCCGCCCGCGCGGGGCCGATCGCGGCGGAGCCGGCCAGCACGGCGGACAGGGCGGCGAGGAGACATCTGCGGAGCAGGCGTGGAGAGGCCACGGCTCTCCCTTCCGTACGGCGGCCCGGAACAGGGACGCGCCGACTGAGGTGGGGGGTTGGAGTGCGTTGCCTCTTGATTTAAGAAGTGAGATAAAGGGCAGTCAATACCTTGGTACGGACCAGTTCTGACGGTCGCTCGCGTCACTCGCGTCACTCGCGTCGCTTGCGCGCGTGCACGGCCCGGCCGAGCCGCCGCCCCAGGAGCAGGTAACCGACCAGCGTCCCCGTGGTGTTGAGGATGACGTCGTCGATGTCGAAGGCCCTCCCGGTGATCAGGGCGCCCTGGGCGAACTCCACGAGCAGCATCACGATCGCGGTCAGCAGGAGGACGCGCAGCAGTCCGCGCGCCCGTGGTGCGACGACCGGCACCAGCACGCCGAACGGGACACCGAGCAGCAGGTTCCCGCCGATCTGCCTGAGCGCGTCGCGCAGCCCCGGCTCGTCCAGATAGGCCCGCAACGAGCGGCCCGGATGCAGATTGGTGTGCGCCAGCGATGCCGAGGCCGGCGACGGCTCCAGGGTCAGCCGGGCCAGTACGACGGCGAACGCCACCATGAAGGCGAAGGCGCACAGCATCGCCAGCAGCCGGAGCGGCCAGGGGAGTGGCCGGCGTTCGCCGGGTGCCGGCTGCGGTGCGCGCTCGGCCCTGGTCGTGCGCAGGCGAAAAGCGGTACGCGGACGGGGCACGACACGGGCCATACGGTCCTCCAGTCCTTAACTTCCCTGCGTAACACGTCGGTTACCCGCGAACCGGGCCACGATGCCGATGCCGATGCCCTGTTCCTGGCGTCGTACGCACCCGGTTTCTTTTCCCGTCGACGGGGCATCCGGGCTGGGACCCCGCGCGCCGCCGACCTCCTCAGCCGGGGCGGTGCTTGGATGCCGGGAAGCGGCGAACGGGACATCCGTCGCACATCAGCGAGGGCCTGCGGAGGTGGCGTGTGAACCGGCGGACGGCGCTCCTCGCCGTGGGCGAGGTCCTGGCCTGGTGGGCCGTGCTCACCCTGCTGTGGCTGGTCTTCATCAGCGCGGCCGACACCCTTGAACTGGCGGTGGGCGCGGGCGCCGCGGGCGTCGGGGCGCTCGCCGCACGGGCCGCACGAAGGGCGGTGACCTGGCGGTGAACGGCTGGATCCTCGCGGCGACGGTCGTGCTGGCCGGGGGACTGGGGGCGGCCCTGTGGGGCGTCGCCGGCGGGCCGCTGCGGCGCCGGGTCGTCGCCCAGAACCTGTCCACCGCTGTGGCCTGTCCCGGCCTGCTGCTGCTCTCACAGGGCTACAGCCGCCCCTCCTACGTCGATCTCGCCCTGCTCCTCGCGATCCTCGGTCCGGTCGGCACCCTGGTCTTCGCGCGGCCGCTCGCCGACGAACTCGCCGGCGACCCGCCGCGCGCCTGGGGCCTGACCTGGGCCGCCGCCGGCCTCGGCGCGGTGGTGGTGCTGGTGCTGTGCGCGGCCACCGGACCGAGCCGGGCCATGGTGAAGCTCCTGGTCGTCGGGGCGCTGCTGATCGGCGGGAACGTCATCGCCTCCCGGGCGCTGTCCGGCGGATTCCAGGCGGTCCGCCTTGGCTGACGCGGTCATCGTCGTCGCGCTGCTGCTCGTGGCCGCCTCCGCGACCGCGGCCGTCGCCAATCGCGACCCCGTGCGCCAGGCCCTCGTCCTGGCCGTCCTCGGCGTCGCCCTCGCCGTGCTGTTCACCGTCCTGCAGGCGCCCGACGTCGGGCTGTCGCAGCTGGCGGTGGGCGCGGCCCTGACGCCGCTGCTGATCATGCTGTCGGTCCGCAAGGTCCGCAGGCGCCCCCGGACCAAGGACGGCAAACGATGAGCCCGCGCGTGCGACTGTGGCTCGTGGCCGCGGGCGGCGCGGGGCTCGCTGCCCTGCTCGTCGCCGCCTGCCTGCACCTTCCCGCGTTCGGCGGCTCGTGGCATCCCTACGGCGCTCGTGCGGTGCGCGCGTCGCTTTCGCGGCAGATCGCCAACACCGTCTCCTCCGTCAACTTCGACCAGCGTGCCTTCGACACGCTCGGCGAGATGACCATCCTCTTCGCGGCCGTCCTCGGCTGTGTCGTCCTGCTGCGGCAGGCCCGCGACGAGCACCGCGCTCCGCCCGAACCCGCCGACGTCGTGCTGCCCGTACGCCGTTACGCCCTGATCGTGCTGCCCGTCGCCCTGCTCACCGGCCTCTACGTCGTCGCCCACGGGCAGCTCAGCCCGGGCGGCGGCTTCCAGGGCGGCGTCGTTGCCGCGACCGCGCTGCACCTGCTGTACCTCGGCGCCGACTACCGCGCCCTGGGACGCATCCGGCCGGTCGGCCTGTACGAGGTCGGCGACGCGCTCTCCGCCTGCGCCTTGGTGCTGGGCCTCGCGGGCGTCCTGGCGGGCACCGCCTTCCTCGCCAACACGCTGCTGCCGTACGGCACGTTCAACACGCTGTCCTCCGGCGGCACCGTGCCCCTGCTGAACGCGGCCATCGGCATGGAGGTCGCCTGCGCGGTGGTCGTACTGCTCGCCCGCTTCCTGGACCAGGCCGTCGAGATCGAGGAGGAGAGCGGGAAGTGAGAAGGCCGTGACCGCCGTGCTGCACATCCTTCCGTACCTGGTCGCGGTGTGGGTCTTCCTGACCGGTTGCTACGGCCTCGCCACCAGCCGGAACCTGATCCACGCCGTCGGCTGCCTGGCCGTGTGCCAGTCCGCCACCTACGTCCTGCTGCTGGCCGTCGGCTACCGCGACGGCGCCACCGCGCCCGTCTTCTCCGACATCAAGCCCGGCTCGCGGCCCGTGGTCGACCCCGTGGTGCAGGCCCTCGCCCTCACCGACGTGGTCGTCGGCGCCACGGTCACCGCGCTGCTGCTCGCGCTGGTGATGCAGGTCGCCAAGCGGCACGGCACCGTCGACCCCGACGAGCTGAGGGAGCTGCGCGGCTGATGCACCATCTGCTGCCGCTGCTCGTCGCCGTCCCGCTGCTCGGGGCCGCCCTGCTGGTCGCCGGGGGCCGCCGCGTGCCCCGCGTCGTCGCCGAGACCGTCGGCTGCCTGGTCTCCGGAGGGACGGCCGCCCTGGCGATCGTCCTGCTGCTCGACTCCTCGCCGCCGCTGGTCGAGTGGGTCGGCGGCTGGTTCCCCAAGGACGGCGAGAGCGTCGGGATCATCCTGGTCGGGGACGGCGCGGGGCTCGGCATGGCCGCGCTCGCCTCGCTGCTGACGCTGGCCGCGCTGGCGTACTCCTGGTACTACTTCGACGAGCCGCCCCGCGGCCACGCGGGCTCCTTCCCCGCGCTGATGCTGCTCTTCCAGGGGGGGCATGTGCGGCTTCGCGAGCGCGGGGGACTTGTTCAACGCGTTCGTGTTCTTCGAGCTGATGAGTGTCGTCGCCTACGCACTGACCGGCTACCGCATCGACGAGGCCAAGGCCGTGCAGGGCGCCCTGAACTTCGGCGTGATCAACTCGCTGGGCGCGTACGCCCTGCTCATGGGCATCGGCATGCTGTATGCCCGCACCGGCGAGCTGGCCATGGCGAAGATCGGGCGCGGGCTGGACGAGCACGGCGGGCCCGACGCGCTCGTGCTCGCCGGCTTCGTCCTCGTCCTCACCGGTCTGCTGGTGAAGTCCGCCGCGGTGCCCTTCCAGTTCTGGCTGCCGGACGCGCACGCCGTCGCGCCCACGCCCGTGTGCATGCTGTTGTCCGGCGTCATGGTCGAACTCGGCGTGTGTACGGCGTCTGGCGCGTGTACGGCACGGTCTTCTCCGGGCCGGGCGGCATCCCGGCGGCTGACGTGACGCGGGCCCTGGTGGTGCTCGGCGCGCTGACGGCGGCGGTCGGCGCGGTCATGTGCTGGTACCAGCGGCACATCAAGCGACTGCTCGCCTACTCGACGATCGCCCACACGGGACTGTTCCTGGTCGGCATCGGAGTCCTGAAGCTCGAGGCCGACGACGGGATCGCCCTCTACGTCCTCGGGCACGCCGGCGTGAAGGCGGCCCTGTTCGCCTGCGCCGGCATCCTGCTGGACCGCTACGGCTCCGTCGACGAACTCGTCCTGCACGGCAGGGCCCGATGGCTGCGCGGCGTCGCCGTCATGTTCGCCGCCGGGGCGCTGGGGCTGGCCGGACTGCCGCCCTTCGGCACGGCGTTGGGGAAGGCCATCACGGAGGAGGCGGTGGGCGGACCGCTCACCGTGCTGTACGTCGCCGCGTCGGCCGTCACCGGGGGAGCCGTGCTGCGGGTGACCGCCCGGGTCTTCCTCGGGCTCGGCCCCCGACCCGAGGAGCACCGGGAGATCGAGACGACCGGCTCCGGGGAGCAGCCGGAAACCCGGCAGCGGCTGACCCGCGTCCCCGACACCATGAGAACGGTCCCCGCGGTGCTGCTCGCCGCGGCGCTCGCCGTCGGCGTGACCCCCGGCTTCGTCGACCTGGTGGCGCACGCCGTCAACGAATCCGGGTCCGGGGGAGTCGTCACCTCCGTGGAATGGACCCCGACCGGGGTTCTCCTGGGCCTGGTGTCGTCCCTTCTGGCGGTCGGGCTCGCCGCCGTGGCCGTCACCCGCCCGAAGCTGCTGTCCGCACCCGACTGGGCACGGCCGCTCCGGCGCCTGCAGTCCGGCCACGTCGGCGACTACGTGGCCTGGATGCTGGTGGGTACGGCGCTGCTCGGCGCGCTGGCCCTGCCGGGTGTCCTCGGCGCCTGAGCCGAGCCGCGCGCAGTGAGTTCCAGTCAGCCCATTGCCGTACGCGCCCAGCGGACACGGGCTGATCCGGGAGCCGGGAAGGCGTAGTTCACGAAGCGGGTCCGGCCAAGTGCCGCGCTACGCCACGATGCGGACAGGCCGGGCACAGCGGGGGGACTCGCGGGGTGTCGGCCTTTCAAAGGTCTGCACCACGAGGGGGAGCCGTGACGTCCGCGTCCTTCAAACCCATCACATTCTCCATCCCCTTGATCTCCATCCCCTTGATCTGGCGGCCCGGCAGCAACTGGAGAGGATTCCGGGGCTCCAGGCCGCGGCGAAGAAGTACCGCAGCATGATCGCGGACCGGCGGGACCGCGCCTGGCTGCTGTCCAACGCGATCCGGCTGAGCCCTCATCAGGTCCCGGACGTCTACAAGCTGCTCCCGCCGATCTGCGGGGCCTTCGGTATCGAGGAGCCCGAGCTGTATCTGATGCCCGGCCCGGCCAACGTGCTGACGTTCGGGCACTCCAGGACCTGCGTCGTGATCCACAACGCACGTGCTGTACCGGCAGATGGCGCTCGCGGTGTTCAGCGGCATGGCGGCCCTGAGCGGCAAGGCCGGCATGGTGGCCGCCCTGCTCTCGGAACCGCTGAAGGCGGCGCTGCTGGACTGGTACCGCAAGAGCGAACGCACCGCCGACCGCGCCGCGGTGGCCATCATGGGCGGTCCCGAGGAACTCCAGCGGGCCCTCTTCCACCTGCACGGCATACCCAAGTGGCTGCCGAAGGAGCAGATCAGCCACCAGGCCTTCGCGGCACAGGCCGACGAGTTCGACGCGGCCATGAACGAGGGGAAGCTGGATCGCTTCCTGCTGCGCCAGCCGGACAGCAGCGCCACCCATCCGAATTCGGCCCTGCGGCTGCGGGAGATCCAGCGGTGGGCGGAGTCGGAGACGCTGCGGCAGGTCCTCGCGCTCGCGCGGGGCTCCGGTGCCGACCCCGTCGACGGTACGCACCCGGAGGCATGCGGCGGCTGCGGTGGGCCGGTGAGGGCCGACTGGCTGTTCTGCCAGGGCTGCGGAAAGGGCCTCAAGACCACCACGGGGGCGACCTCATGAGCGCGTTCCACAGCGAGAGGCTCATCGCGTCACGGTTCCCGACCTCGCGCCGGTGGCCGCCGATCTCGCCACCCACTTCCAGGAGCGGGCCTACGAGACCGTCAGCGTCGTGGGTCCGGACGGCGGGCACGAGGTCAGCATCACCAAGGGCGGCATGTTCAAGAAGGCGGTCGGCCTGCGCACCGCGCTGAAGATCGAGCTCATTCCACAGCCGACGGGCACGCTGGTTCGGGCCGGGGTCGGGATCTTCGGCAAGCAGTACGTGCTGTTGCCGATCAGCACGGCCTTGGAGGAGAGCGAGTCGGCGGCATGCTTCATGACGCGCCGTCAGGGGGAGGGCCGCCGCGGTCCGCGTCGGGCCGTGCCTCCCGGATCCGGGTGATCAGGGCGGCGGGATCCCTGACGTTCTGAGCCTCCACCTCGACGCTGCCGCCCGGACCTTCGATGCGTACCGTCACCTGGCTCACGCGGTTCTGCAGCCACACCGAGACGGAGTTCGCCAGGACCGCCCCGCCACCTCCCGTGCCGAAGGAGGCCGGCAGGATCTCGCCGACCGCCCCCATCTCGCCGGGCCGGAGAACGGGCGCGGGGCGGGGCGGGTGAAGCGGACCTGCCGCAGACCGGACTCGTGAAGCAGCCACTGCTGCAACGACCGAAGGTCCGCTTCGCCCTGGTCGGAGTCAACTGTGATGCTGATATCCATTTGCGTACTGTGTCATGAGTGGTGGCGTCACCGAGGCCGGCTCGCGGAGACTGGGCGCAAGCCGCGGTCACCGCTCACGAGCTGTACGAAACGTGCACCTCCTTGAAACCGAGGGAGCGCAGCAGGCCTTCGAGCATGCCGGTGGTGTTGGACTCGGCGCGCGTGGTCAGTCCGCTGCCCTTCGCTGCGTCGGCGATGTGCTTCACCGCGAGCTGCTGCACGGCGTGCTCGCTGTTGGGGTTGTCGGAGAACAGGTCGCCGAGGCGGTTCAGCAGACCGCGCTGCTTGGAGACGGTGTACGAGTGGTCGGGGTCGAGGGCCGGCTTGCCGAGCTGCGCGTGCGGCAGCCGGAGCGTGGCCGACGTGCGGTCGCCGTTGACCTGCACGTCCTTGTCGCCGACCTTGCCGAGGTCGACGTAGGCGTCGACGGTGCCCGCCCCGACGTACAGGGTGCGGGTGCCGCGGATCGCTGCGGGCAGGTACTTGGCGTTCTTCTCCAGGTCCACGACGACCTGGAAGTTGCCGGAGGCGGCGTCGTAGCGGCTGAGGTCCTGGATGGACTTCAGCAGCGCGGGGCCCGAACGGTCGTGCGTCTCGGTGCCGAACAAATCCTTGATGCCCGGCAGCACGGCCAGCCGGATCCCGGCGAACAGCACGACGAGCACCACCACGAGGGCACTCACCACCTTCGCCCAGCCGGGCATGCGACGGGGCAGTCGCCTGATGGAAGTAGTCATTCGACGGTCCTCCTTCCTCCTTCTGCGCATGCCCGCCAAACCCCTTGCCAGACCGCCGCGTTGGCCGATCGACTCCCCTGACGGAGGCACGTGGGGCGCCTGGCGTGCAAGGCGGCCTCCCGCCGGCGCGGCAGGCAGCCGGGCATGCGACGGGGCAGTCGCCTGATGGAAGTAGTCATTCGACGGTCCTCCTTCCTCCTTCTGCGCATGCCCGCCAAACCCCTTGCCAGACCGCCGCGTTGGCCGATCGACTCCCCTGACGGAGGCACGTGGGGCGCACTGGCGTGCAAGGCGGCCTCCCGCCGGCGCGGCAGGAGCCCCCGGATGACCGCAGACAGCACCTCCCGCCCCCTGTGCCCCATGCGCCGCATGACGGTCCCGGAGCCCGGACCGCCCCGGCCCGTCGGCCTGTTCTGGATCACCGAGGACTCCGCGTACGTGGGGGCCGAACCGGTGGGCGCGGCCTGCGGGGTGCGCCTGACGGGGGGCGGGGTGGAGGTTCCGGGGACCGACCGGGGCACGTTCCCGGGCTCGCATGGGGCCGTGACCACGCCGCCGAGGCTCTTCTCCGAGGCGGGCGGCCCGACGAGTCCGCCGTCATGGCGCGTCCCCGGCGGCGTGCTGCCACGGGGTTTCCCGAGGTCAGTAGCATGAGCCCGGCAGCTGTGAATGATCACGCGAGGAGCGGATCGTGCGAGACATCGCCGTGTTCAGCGGTAGCGCCCACCCCGAGCTGGCGGCGGAGGTCTGCGCGCATCTGGGCGTGCCGCTCAGCCCCACCCGGGTCAGCCGGTTCGCCAACGACTGCCTGGAGGTGCAGCTTCAGGCGAACTGCCGGGAGCGGGACGTCTTCCTGATCCAGCCGCTGGTCAAACCGGTGCAGGAGCACCTCGTCGAGCTGCTGCTGATGTGCGACGCGGCCCGCGGCGCCTCCGCCGGCCGCATCACCGTCGTCATGCCGCACTACTCCTACGCCCGCTCCGACAAGAAGGACGCCCCGCGCATCTCCCTCGGCGGACGGCTGGTGGCGGACCTGCTGATCACGGCGGGCACGAGCCGCGTCCTCGCCATGACGCTGCACGCGCCGCAGGTGCACGGCTTCTTCTCGGTGCCCGTCGACCACCTGCACGCGCTGCGCGAGCTGGCCGCGCACTTCCAGCAGTACGACCTGACACGCACCACCGTGGTCTCGCCGGACCTCGGCAACGCCAAGGAGGCGGCCGCGTTCGCGCGCATGATCGACGCCCAGGTGGCCGCGGGGGCGAAGCAGCGGTTCGCCGACGACCGGGTGACCATCAGCACCGTCATCGGTGACGTGGCCGGGCGGGACGTCATCGTGCTGGACGACGAGATCGCCAAGGGCAGCACCGTCCTCGAACTCCTCGACCGGCTGCGGGAGTCGGGGCCGCGCTCGATCCGCATCGCCTGCACGCACGGCCTGTTCGCGGCCGGCGCCCTCAAACGGCTGTCGCAGCAGCCCGACGTACTGGAGATCGTGTGCACCAACACCGTGCCGGTGCCGGTGCCGGTGGAGGACCACGAGGAGTACAAGTCCAAGCTGCGGATCCTGTCCATCGCCCCGGCGCTCGCCGAGGCCGTACGCCGCATTCACAACGGTGAGTCCGTCAGCGCCCTGTTCGACGCGCCGCCGAGCGAATAGACATGACGTGAGGAGCAACGCTCGGCCTCACCGAGGCGATCAGGAGGGCCCGCAGTGGCGAAGGCGAAGTTCGAGCGCACCAAACCGCACGTGAACATCGGCACCATCGGTCACATCGACCACGGCAAGACGACCCTCACGGCGGCCATCACGAAGGTGCTCCACGACAGGTTCCCCGACCTGAACCCGTTCACCCCGTTCGACCAGATCGACAAGGCGCCGGAGGAACGGCAGCGCGGCATCACCATCTCCATCGCCCACGTCGAGTACCAGACCGAGCACCGGCACTACGCCCACGTCGACTGCCCCGGCCACGCCGACTACATCAAGAACATGATCACCGGTGCTGCCCAGATGGACGGCGCGATCCTGGTCGTCGCGGCCACGGACGGGCCGATGCCGCAGACCAAGGAGCACGTGCTGCTGGCCCGGCAGGTGGGGGTGCCGTACATCGTCGTCGCCCTCAACAAGACGGACATGGTCGACGACGAGGAGATCCTGGAACTGGTCGAGCTGGAGGTGCGCGAGCTCCTCACCGAGTACGAGTTCCCCGGCGACGACGTCCCCGTCGTCAAGGTCTCCGCGCTCAGGGCCCTCGAGGGCGACCCGCAGTGGACCCGGTCCGTGCTCGAACTCCTCGCCGCCGTGGACGAGTTCGTGCCCGAGCCGCAGCGCGACGTGGACCGGCCGTTCCTGATGCCGATCGAGGACGTCTTCACCATCACCGGACGCGGCACCGTGGTCACCGGCCGGATCGAGCGCGGCACGCTGAAGGTCAACAGCGAGGTCGAGATCATCGGCATCCACGAGCAGAAGACGAAGACCACGGTCACGGGCATCGAGATGTTCCGCAAGCTCCTCGACGAGGGCCGCGCGGGCGAGAACGTCGGTCTGCTGCTGCGGGGCGTGAAGCGGGAGGAGGTCGAGCGCGGGCAGGTCGTCATCAAGCCCGGCTCGGTCACCCCGCACAAGGACTTCGAGGCGCGGGCGTACATCCTGTCCAAGGACGAGGGTGGCCGGCACACGCCGTTCTTCGAGAACTACCGCCCGCAGTTCTACTTCCGCACGACGGACGTGACGGGCGTGGTGACCCTGCCGCCGGGCACCGAGATGGTGATGCCGGGCGACAACACGACGATGCGGGTCGAGTTGATTCAGCCGGTCGCCATGGAGGAGGGGCTGAAGTTCGCCATCCGCGAGGGCGGCCGGACGGTCGGCGCCGGCCAGGTCACCAAGATCCTCAAGTGACGGAGGCCGGAAGGTCGAGCTGCGGGAAGAGCCGAAAGGAAGGTCATAAGGTGCCGGACGTGGCCTCGGGCTGGCCCAGGGCCGCGTCCAGCGTCGGCTGCGGGCGGAGCAGCCGGGCCAGACCGGTGACCTTGAGGATGCGCAGGGTCAGCGGGTGCGTGCACACCACGTGCAGCTCTCCGCCCCGGTCGAGCACCCGGCTCCGGGCCCGGTACAGCAGGCGCAGCCCGGAGCAGTCGAAGAAGTCGACCCGGCTCAGGTCGAGCACGACCCGGGCGCCGGGCCGGCCCGTCACCCGGTCCAGATACGGCACGATCTCCGTGGCCGCGGCGATGTCGATCTCCCCGCGAAACTCCAGCACCGTGTGCCCTCGGTCCCGGCGGATGCGCAGATGCCGGGTGAGTGGCGCAGGTTCCTGCTGCACGACGACATCGCCTCCAACCGGCTCCTCATGCGGCGGGGTCGTGGATCAGCGTAAAACCCTTCCCCGCCCTGCAAGTTACCCCCGATGGAGTGAATTGCAGCATGTTCGATTGACATATGTCTTCGAATTGCGGGCCGAGTCTTCCTGTGACCTGCGGGACACGCAGGTGACCTGCCGTCAGGGCTACGACAGTGCGTGAGCGACGCCCGTAGTCGCCTGCTGCGCAACGCCCCTGCTCACCTCCTGGGCGGCGTCAGTCGACCAGCAGGACCAGCTTGCCCGTGGTGCGGCCGGTGTCGCCGAGCTCGTGCGCCTTGGCGGCCTCGGCCAGCGGGAAGGTCCCGGCGATCGTGGCGCGCAGCCTGCCCGCCCCGACGAGCTCCGCGATCGCCTTCATGCCGTAGTGGTCGGCGTCGACGAGCATCCTGATCGCGCGGACGCCGAGCCGCTCGGCCTCCTCGTAGAACTCGTCGGAGCCGACCGCAAGGATCGAGACCACGAGCCCGCCCGGGCGCAGCACCCGCAGCGAGCGGACGGAGGTGTCGCCGCCGATCGTGTCCAGCACGACGTCGACGTCCCGCACGCCCTCCGCGAAGTCGGTCGTGCGGTAGTCGATGGCCTCGTCCACGCCGATCTCGCGCAGGAAGTCGTGCTTGCCCGCGCTCGCGGTGCCGATGACGTACGCGCCGCGCGCCTTGGCGATCTGCACCGCCACATGGCCGACGCCGCCGGCCGCCGCGTGGATCAGCACCCGCTGCCCCGCCTTGAGCTCCGCCCGCTCCACCAGCGCCTGCCACGCGGTCAGGGACACCAGCGGCAGCGCGCCCGCCTGGGTGTGGTCGGTCCCGGCGGGCTTCAGCGCGAAGGCGCGGGCCGGGGCGGTGACGTACTCGGCGTGCGAGCCGTGGCCGAACGGGTAGGGCAGCATGCCGAAGACCTCGTCCCCGGGCTTGAAGAGGGCAACGCCGATCCCCGTCGCCTCGACCACGCCCGAGACGTCCCAGCCCAGTACGAACGGCGGCCTGCCCAGGAAGCCCCCGGTGGCGCGGTGCTTCCAGTCGGTCGGGTTCACCCCGGCGGCGCGCACCCGCACCAGCACCTCGTTGGGCCGCGGCGCGGGCCGCTCCAGTTCCACTTCCTTGAGGACCTCGGGACTGCCGAGGACGTCCTGACTGATCGCACGCATCGTGTTCACATCGCTCATGGTGTCCCAGCCTGCCCGGGCCCGCCCGCCGGGGAAATGGCATGATTGCCAACCTTCGATAGGATCGTGCCATGCGGCAAGCGGAACGGGTCGTGGTCCTGGCCCTCGACGGCGTCTATCCCTTCGAACTGGGCATCCCCAGCCGCATCCTCGGCGCGGCCGATGGCCGGTACGAGGTGTTGACCTGCACCGTCGACGGGCGTCCGGTGCGCACCAACGCGGACTTCTCCGTCACCGTCGAGCACGGCCCCGAGGCCCTCGCCACCGCCGACACCGTGGTGATCGCGCCCATCACGCCGGCCCGCGTCACCGCCGAGCTGCCGGACGAGGTCACCGCCGCGCTCGCCCTGATCCGCCCAAAGGCGCGGATCGTCTCCATCTGCACCGGCGCCTTCGTCCTGGCCGCGGCCGGGCTCCTCGACGGCCGGAAGGCCACCACGCACTGGCAGTTGGCCGACCTGTTCCGGCGCATGTTCCCGCGCGTCGCCCTCGACCCGGACGTGCTCTTCGTCGACGACGACCGCGTGCTGACCTCGGCCGGCGCCGCCTCGGGCGTGGACGTCTGCCTGCACCTCGTCCGCAAGGACCACGGCAGCGAACTGGCCAATACCGTCGCCCGCCGCTGCGTAATCCCACCGTTCCGGGACGGCGGCCAGGCCCAGTACATCGAGCAGCCCGTGCCCGAACAGGGCGCCGCGAGCACTGCCGCGACCCGCGCCTGGGCCCTGGAACGTCTCGGACAGCCGCTCACACTGGCCGACCTCGCCGCCCACGCCCGGATGAGCCTGCGCACCTTCGCCCGCCGCTTCAACGACGAGGTGGGCCTCAGCCCCGGCCGCTGGCTCATTCAGCAGCGCGTCGTCCGGGCCCGCCACCTCCTGGAGTCCAGTGATCTGACGGTCGACCAGATCGCGGGCCAGGTCGGCTTCGCGACCGGCGCCTCCCTGCGCCAGCATCTGCACGCGGCGATCGGGGTCTCACCGCAGGCGTACCGGCGCACGTTCCAGGCGGTGCGCTAGTCTCACGGGCGGCCGCGGGGCACTCACCGGCTCGCGTGCAGGGCGACCAGCAACTGCCAGACCTGGTCGGCCACTTCGTCGGACCTCGCGTCGATGAGGCCGTGCAGCCAGTCGGCGAGGACCCCGGCGAAGGTGGCGGCGACGGCCGAGGCGACCAGCGGGGCGTCGGCCGCGCCCGCGAGTTCGCGCTCGGCCAGGCTGCGGGCCCGCAGGTCACGGTGCAGGACCCGGCCGAGGGGGCCGCCGCCGCCCGGGGTCAAAAGGGTGCGGTACAGGGTGGCATGGGGAGCGAGTCCGGCGAAGAAGGCCCGCAGGGCGGGTGGCGCGTGCACCGGGTCGGGCCGGCCGCGCCAGGCGTGCAGGGCGTCCACGGCGTCGCGTACGACGTCTGCGCAGGCGTCGACGGCCAGCGCCTCCAGGTCGGCGTAGTGCACGTAGAACGTTGCCCGGCCGATCCCTGCCCGGCGTACCAGCGCGGCGACGCTCACCTCCGCCAGAGGCCGCTCGGCACAGGCGTCGAGCAGGGCTTGGCGCAGCCGCGCCCGGGTGCGCGCGGTCCGCGGCTCGGGGGTGGTCCGGGTCACCGGGCGATCAGGACGGCGGCCAGGGCCAGTGCGCCCGGCAGGGCCTGGGCGACCAGGATGCGGCGGTTGGCGGTGACCGCGCCGAAGACTCCGGCGACCACGACGCACGACAGGAAGAACACCTGGGCGCGGAAGCCGGTCGGGTCCGCGGCGATCAGACCCCACACCAGGCCTGCGGCGAGGAAGCCGTTGTAGAGCCCCTGGTTGGCGGCCATCGGCGCGGTCGCCCGCGCCATTTCCCGGTCGAAGCCGTGGAGCGACCGGCCCGGCTTCCTCTGCCACAGGAACATCTCCATCACCAGGATGTACCCGTGCAGGGCCGCTACCAGGCCGACCAGGACGTTCGCGACCGTTTCCATGCTCGGACGACCCCCTCAGTTCTTGGACAGGCGTCCACTATAGCTGGACACCTGTCCAAGATGGCGCTGCTGACGGAGTGAGGCGCCGCGGCCGCGCCACGCCTGGCGGAGATCCGGGCGCGGCGCGACACCTGACGGTCACACTGAGGGACGTCCGGCCGTCATGTCCGTGACCGACGACTCGTCAGGAGGCTGTTCGACGATGACCGCACCCCCCGTACGTCCCGGGAAGCAGCGCAAGCTGGACACCCTGCACCGCTTGGAGCACGACGTCGACGCCTGGGTGGCGACGGCCGACGCCGCCGGCGGGGCCCCTTACCTGGTGCCGCTGTCGTTCCTGTGGGACGGCTCCACCCTGCTGCTGGCCACCCCGGCGGCCAGCCCCACCGGCCGCAACCTGCAGGCGACCGGCAAGGTACGCCTCGGCGTGGGACCGACCCGGGACGTGGTGCTCGTGGAGGGCACCGCCGAGGCCGTGCCGCCCATCGACCTGCCCGAGGAGGACGCCGAGGTCTTCGCAGGCAAGACCGGCTTCGATCCCCGCCAACTCGCCACGCCCTACCTGTACTTCCGCATCCATCCGCAGCGCGTCCAGGCCTGGCGCGAGGCGAACGAGCTGGAGGGGCGGGAGCTGATGCGCGACGGGCGGTGGCTGGTGGCCGACTAAATCCGCGGGCCCGGGATATCCGGAAGGCAGAGGGCGGCGAAGCACGAACGCCCCGTCGCCGGACCCTTCGGAGGAGACATGCCACTGGTGACCGCGGGCGTCGTGGTGCTCGACTGCGCCGAGCCCGAGAAGCTCGCCGCGTTCTACAAGGAACTGCTTCAGGCCGAGGAGACGGAGGCGACCGCCAACCTGGTGGATATCAGGGGCGTCGACGGGATCCGGCTGGCGTTCCGGCGCGACCTGAACGCGACCCCGCCGAGCTGGCCGCGTCCCGAGAACTCCCTGCAGGTGCACCTGGACTTCCTGGTGGAGGACCTGGACGCGGCGGAGCGCCGGGTCGTCGAGCTGGGCGGGCGCCCGCTGGAGGCGAAGGACGCGCCCGGCCCGTACGAGGAGCGCAGTTGTTCCGACCCGGCCGGGCACTCCTTCACGCTCCGCCGCACCCGGTCGACGGGGGCCGAAGCAGGGCTGAGACGGGGCTGCGGCTCCGTCAGTCCCGGCCGCCCCTGGCCTTGGCCGGCCACACCCCGGTGCAGCGCTCCATGGCCTTGGCGCCCGCGCGGTCCACGGCGCTGCGCACGACGGCGAAGATGGCGCCCTGGACCGCCGCGGCCAGCAGGATCTCGCCCCAGCGGCGGTCCTCGTCGAGGGCGTCGGGGGCGTCGTCCTCGTTCCGGATGGCCTTCCACGTCGCGCGGAACGCCATTCCGGCCAGCGCCCCGCCGGCCCAGCCCAGCACGAATCCGACCGGCTGGTAGGCGAGCGGGAGCTTGTGCTTCTTCTTGGCCACCTGGAACTCCTTTGTGCGTAGCCGAATGGGGGAGAGGGGAGCGTTCAGGGTCGGCCCTGCGCAGGGACCTCCTCGCCGGCGCGTACGGGTCCGGGCGGTGTCCCGTCGCCGAAGGGCCGGCCGCCGAGCTCCTCGCGGTGATGCGGTGTCAGCCAGCCGGACAGGTCCGGCCCGACGGGCACGATACGGGTCGGGTTGATGCCGGTGTGCACCTGGTAGTAGTGCCGCTTGATGTGGTCGAAGTCGACCGTGTCACCGAAGCCGGGCGTCTGGTACAGGTCGCGGGCGTACGCCCACAGCACCGGGTTCTCTGCCAGCTTCCAGCGATTGCACTTGAAGTGGCCGTGGTAGACGGCGTCGAAACGGACCAGGGTGGTGAACAGCCGGATGTCCGCCTCGGTGATCGTGTCGCCGACGAGGTAGCGCTGCCGGGCCAGGCGCTCGGTGAGCAGGTCCAGCCGCCGGAAGACGCCCGCGCACGCGTCCTCGTACTCCTCCTGACGCGTGGCGAACCCCGCCCGGTACACGCCGTTGTTGACGTCCTCGTAGACGTCCGCCATCACCGCGTCGATCTCGTCGCGCAGCGCCCGCGGGTACAGGTCGGGTGCCCCGGGCCGGTGCAGGGCGGTCCATTCGGTGGCGAAGTCGAGCGTGATCTGCTGGTAGTCGTTGGTGACCAGCTTGCCGCTGGGCACGTCGACGATCGCGGGCACGCTCACGCCGCCCGGGTAGTCGCTCTCCCGGTTGTCGTAGGCCTCGCTCAGGAAGCGGATGCCGAGGACGGGATCGCGGCCGTCGGGGTCGAGCGTGAAACGCCAGCTGCGGTCGTCCTGGACCGGGTCGACGACGGCGAGCGACAGGGCGTCCTCCAGGCCGAGCAGCCGCCGGGAGATCACCGCCCGGCTCGCCCAGGGACAGGCACGGGCGGCCACCAGACGGTAGCGTCCGGCCTCCACCGGCCGGCCGTCCCGGCCGTCCGCCGTGATCCGGTCCGCGAAGTGGCTTCTGGACCGCTTGAAGGCCTTGTGGCCGTAGGCGCTGTTGCCCTCGCGCCCGTCGCTCATTAGAGGACCATCCCTTCTGCAGCCCTCACGGGTAGGGTTGTGACCTCTCGGTCCCGGTGGGTGCACGGCCTGCGGCGCGCGCCAAGCGATAGCCGGCATGAGTTACGCCGGCCCCGCCGGGCCGAGGCCGTCTGATCGGCTTCAGGAACACGCCCCGTCGAGGGCCGATTGATGAGCTTCCGGCAGACGACCTCCACCGAGTGGTGCTCCTTCTGCGAGCTGGGAGTACAACGCACGTGTTCGTTGGCTGGGACTGGGCACGTGAGACGCACGACGTGACCGTCATGGACGGCGACGGGGCCCGGGCCGACCGGTGGGAGCTGGCCCACACCGAAGAGGGCCTCGCCAACGCCCTGGCCAGGCTGCAGCGGCACGGCGATCCGGCCGATCTGCCGGTGGCGATCGAGACCAGCCGTGGCCTGGTGGTCGACCGGCTGCCGGCCGCCGGGCATCCGGTGGTGCCGGTGCACCCCAACGCCTTCCACGCGATGCGCCCGCGCTGGGGCGCATCCAAGGCCAAGACCGACGCCGGCGACAGCTTCAAGCTCGCCGACTACCTGCGCACCGATGGCCACACGCTGCGCGTGCTGGCACCCACCGACCAGGCCACCCTCGAGCTGCAGGCCCTCACCCGGACCCGGGACGACCACGTCGAGGCCCGCACCGCGGCGGTCAACCAGCTCGCCGCGCTGCTGGACGCGCACTGGCCCGGCGCCAAGGCCGTGTTCGCGAACCTGGACTCCGCGATCGCCCTGGCCTTCCTGGAGCGCTACCCGACCCCGCAGGCCGCCGCCAAGCTGACCCCGGCGAAGATGCGCGCCTTCTGCAAGCGGCACTCCTACTGCGGGCGCCGCCCGGCCCATGAGCTGATCGAGCGGCTGCGTGCCGCCCCCAAGGCCGCCTCCCGCCTCGGCCACGAGACCGTCGCCGACCTGGTACGCGCCCAGACCGCGCTGGTCCGTGCACTGAACGCCACGATCAGCCAGCTCGACGGGGCGATCGCCGCCGCGGTCGAGGAACACCCCTACGTGCCGCTGCTGGCGAGCATGCCGCGGATCGGCACCATCAACCTCGCCCAGATCATCGGCGAGATCGGCCCGATGCTGGAGCGCGCCACCTCCGCCGAACAGCTCATCGCCGAGGCCGGCGTCGTCCCGGTCACCCGCGCCTCGGGCAAGTCCCGCACCGTCGTCTTCCGCTACGCGGCCAACCGCAGAGCCCGTCTGGCCATCACGCGCTTCGCGGACAACAGCCGCCACTCCAGCGAATGGGCCGCGAAGATCTACAACGACGCCCGCGCCGCCAGGAAGCGGCATCCGCACGCGATACGCATCCTCGCCCGCGCCTGGCTGCGGGTGATCTGGGCCTGCTGGCGCGACGGAACCTGCTACGACCCGGCCATCCACCAAGCCGGCCGCAAGGCGAAGAAGCCCGCCACGAAGGCCGAAGCGGCATAGGGGTTGACTCAGGGAACTCATGCGTCCTCCCTGCTGTATGGGTGCCCTGGTGAACGCGTTCCCCGAATTCCGCCGACGGCACGGTGTGATCCGTCCCGGCCGGGGCATTCGGCGAACGTGAGCGGGACACCCACGGAGCACACGACGGACCACACGACGGACCACGGGACGGACCACGGGACGGACCACGGGACCGGCCGGACGGCGGAAGGGACGGACGGGACGGAAGAGCGGACATCGGACCGCAGGACACGCATCACCGTGCTGGTGGCGCTCGCGGCCAACCTGGTCATCGCGGTCGCCAAGGCAGTCGGCGGCCTCGTCGCGCACTCCCCGGCCCTGCTGTCGGAGGCGGCCCACTCCGTCGCCGACAGCCTCAACGAGGTCTTCCTGCTGGCCGCGCTGCGCCGCAGCCGCCGCCCCGCCGACCGGCAGCATCCCTTCGGCTACGGCAAGGAGCGGTTCTTCTGGTCGCTCCTCGCCGCCGTCGGGATCTTCGTGATGGGCGGCTGTTTCTCCTTCTTCCAGGGCATCGAGGCGCTGCGAAGCGGCACCGAGGAGAAGTTCAGCGGCTATGTCGCGGGCCTGATCGTGCTCGGTGTCGCCCTCGTTGCCGAGGGAGTCTCATTGCTGCGGGCGCTGCACCAGGTGCACCGGCAGGGCGGCGGCAAGGGCAGCCTGCGCGACCCGGCCCTGCGCACGGTCGTCGCCGAGGACGGCACCGCGGTGGTCGGTGTCACGCTCGCCCTCGTCGGCATGGCGCTGCACATGGCCACCGGTCAGGTCGTGTGGGAGGCATCCGCCTCCATGGCGATCGGCGTGCTGCTCGTCTACGTCGCCTACCGGCTGGGCCGCGACGCGCGCGACCAGTTGATCGGGGAGGCCGCCGACCCGGAGCTGAGCAGCAGGATCAGGAGCCTGCTGCAGGCGCAGCCCGAGATCGACAGCGTGGAGGCGCTGTTCACCATGAAGATGGGCCTCGACTCCGTCCTGGTGGCCGCCCGCATCGACCTGGTGCCCGGCCTGGACAGCGAGCGGGTCGAGGAGGTCGCCGTGCGCATCAAACGCTCCATCGCCCACACCCTCCCCGAGGCGGACCAGATCTTCCTCGACGTGACCGACCGCCGGGCCCAGGAGGCACGAGAAAGCCCCGCCGCGACGGGGGAACGCGGCGGGGCCTGAGGCTCGGGTGCCCGGGCCGCCGCCGTTTCATGCATCCCCGGACCGGAATTTTTTTCCGGCCCGTCCAGAGAACGACCGGAAGCGGATACCGCGCGCGGATCAGTGCCCGTCGGCCGGCTCCAGGACGAAGACCGGGATCTCCCGCGAGGTCTTCTTCTGGTAGTCGGCGTACGGGGGATAGGCGGCGACGGCACGCTTCCACCACTCGGCCTTCTCCGCGCCGGTGACCTCACGGGCCGTCATGTCCTGCTTCACCGGCCCGTCCTGCAGCTCGACCCGGGGATCGGCCTTGAGGTTGAAGTACCAGAACGGATGCTGGGGCGCGCCGCCCTGCGAGGCCACCACGGCGTAGCGCCCGTCATGCTCCACGCGCATCAGCGGAGTCTTGCGGATCTTGCCACTCCTCGCGCCCCGCGTGGTCAGCACGACGACGGGCATGCCCGTGTCCATCAGCGTCGTTCCCCTGGGTGCCGCCGGAGCTCTCGTACAACTCCACCTGCTCGCGCACCCACTGGGCCGGGCTGGGTTGGTACTCGCCCTCAAGATGCATGGCATCCGTCCTCTCGTCACGTCCTCTGACTGATCTCGCACCGCCGTTCAACGTCGGTGCCCGCTCGATTCATCCCTACCGCGTCCTCTTCGGCCAGCCCTGATGCGCGCCGCCATTACCCCGCACGTCATCGCGCGGCCACTACCCCGCACGTCATCGCGCCGACGCGGGCCCCTGCGGCACAGTCGTCATCAGCGCACGACGTCGAGCCGACCGACCGGGAGGGCCGCCCCATGAACCGCACGACTACCGAGACGACGACCCGCGCCGTGGTCGAGGAACTGCTGCGCCGCATCGGCGCGGGCAAGCCCGAGCGGATCGCCGAGCTGTACGCCGAACCCGGCGACTGGCGGCTGAGCTGGCCCGAGGAGGAACACGGCCGGAGCGCCACCCCGTGGATCCGGCACCGCAGCACCCGCGCCGACGCCGCCGCCCACTTCCGCGAACTGGCCGCCCACCACGTCCCGGAGCGGGCGGCCACACAGATCGAGCGGATTCTCGTCGACGGCGAGGACGCCGTGGTCCTCGGCGAGATCCGGCAGGTCGCGGCGCCCACCGGACGGCCCAATCGCGCCAGGTTCGCGCTGCACCTCACCGTCCGGGACGGCCTGGTCGTACGCCATCACGTGTACGAGGACAGCCTCGCCGTCGCCCGTGCCTTCGCACCCGGCGAGGGCGGCCCGGACGGCTCGAGTGACCGAACCCGCCTCATGACGGCGACACCACCATCCGTACCGCCAACGCCATGATCACCCCGCTCGACACCAGGGTCGTGACCAGCCGGCCCCGGTGGCCCGTCAGGGCCCGGGCGAGCAGCGCGCCGCTCCCGGCGAGCAGCAGCTGCCAGCTCGCGGACGCGGCGAAGGCCGCCAGGACGAACACCCCCTGTGCCAGGGGCGGTACGGCGCCTGCGGTGCGGGTGCCGAGCACCAGTGCCGCGAAGTAGATCACGGTGGTGGGGTTGAGCAGGGTGATCCCGAGCAGACCCAGATACGCCCGGGCCGGGCTCGGCGGGGCCGGGTCGGGCCGGATGGCGAGCCGGTGCTCGCGGTACTGCCGCAGGGCGGTGACCGCGCCCCGCAGGGCCAGCGTGGCCAGCACAAGGGCCGACACCCAGCGCAGTGGCAGCAGCACCGGCCGCAGCGCGGCGGCCAGGGCGGAGCCCCCGAGGGTGGCCAGGAGGGCGTAGAGGCCGTCGGCGGTCGCGACGCCGAGCGCGGCGCAGAGACCGGTCCGCGGGGAGGTTCGGGCGGTGAGGGAGACCAGGTAGGTCGCGACAGCGCCGACGGGCACGGCGATGCCGTAGCCCGCGAGCAGCCCCGCGACGAGGGCGGCGGTCACGACCGCACCGGACCGGGCCTCCAGGAGCGGCCGGGCTGCTGCTGGAGCCGCGCCGGGAAGACGGCGGCGGACATCAGCGGCAGGAACACGTCGATCGTGGGCATGGCCGGATCCTGCGCCGTGCGGCCCCACGGAGGCAATCGGATTACGATGCGGAAGAAGCGCTTCCCAGCCAGATCCCGCAGGTCGCCGATCTGGCCGAACTTCGCGTCGCACCATTAGATGCCTCGGGCATCTAATGAAGATCGGCACGACGCACCCTTCGTCTGCGAGGTCTTCCATGACGGAACTGTCGGAACCCGTCGCCTTCCCTCAAGACCGCACCTGCCCCTACCACCCGCCCACCGGCTACGACCCGCTGCGCGCCACCCGGCCGCTCGCCCGCATCACCCTCTACGACGGCCGCCCGGTCTGGCTCGTCACCGGGCACTCCCTCGCCCGGGACCTGCTGGCCGACCCCCGCCTGTCCACCGACCGCACCCGCCCCGGCTTCCCCGCGCCCACGCCCCGCTTCGCCGCCGTCCGGAACCGGACGACCGCGCTTCTCGGCGTCGACGACCCCAAGCACCGCACCCAGCGGCGGATGATGATCCCCAGCTTCACCCTCAAGCGCGCCACCGCACTCAGGCCGCGGATCCAGCGGATCGTCGACGACCTGCTGGACGCGATGACCGCCCAGGGGCCGCCCGCCGAGCTGGTGAGCGCCTTCGCACTGCCCGTGCCCTCCACGGTGATCTGCGCGCTGCTCGGCGTTCCCTACGCCGACCACGAGTTCTTCGAGGCACAGTCACGGCGCCTGCTGCGCGGCCCGACGGCCGCCGACACCGAGGACGCGCGGGACCGGCTCGACGCGTACCTGGGCGAGTTGATCGACCGCAAGCAGAAGGAGCCCGGAGACGGCCTGCTGGACGAGCTGGTCCAGCAGCAGTTGCGCGAGGGCACGCTCGACCGCGCCGAGCTGATCGCCCTGACGCTCATCCTGCTGGTCGCGGGCCACGAGACCACCGCCAACATGATCTCGCTCGGCACCTACACGCTGCTCCAGTACCCCGAGCGACTGGCCGAGCTGCGCGCCGACCCCTCGCTGCTGCCCGCCGCGGTCGAGGAGCTGATGCGGATGCTGTCCATCGCCGACGGGCTGCTGCGGCAGGCCAGCGAGGACATCGAGGTGGCCGGGACGACGATCCGGGCCGGCGACGGCGTGGTGTTCTCCACCTCGGTCATCAACCGCGACGAGGACGTCTATCCCGCCCCGGACACCCTGGAGTGGCACCGCCCGGCCCGCCACCACGTCGCCTTCGGCTTCGGCATCCACCAGTGCCTCGGCCAGAACCTCGCCCGCGCCGAGCTGGAGATCGCGCTGAGCACCCTCTTCGAGCGGCTGCCCACGCTTTGCCTCGCCGCACCGGCGGACGAGATCCCCTTCAAACCCGGCGACACGATCCAGGGGATGCTGGAACTCCCCGTGACCTGGTAAGAGGCTGGCGTCATGCGCATCGACATCGACAAGGACCTGTGCATCGGCGCCGGTCAGTGCGCCCTGGCCGCGCCGGGCGTGTTCACCCAGGACGACGACGGCTTCAGCACCCTGCTGCCCGGCCGCGAGGACGGCGTCGGCGACCCGATGGTCCGGGAAGCCGCCCGTGCCTGCCCCGTCGGCGCCATCACGGTGTCCGAAGCGGCGGGGTGAGACCTGCCCCCGGCAGGTCGAGCACGGCCAGCCGCACCCGGCGCAGCCGCTCCGGGGCGGCGATCACGTCGTAGGAGGCGATCCGCCCGCCCTCGACGGCGACGTCGAGGACGAACAGCAGCCGTCCGAGCGGGGCGACCACGACACCGACGCGGCCGTCGACGAGGGCCGGCACGGCGAACCGGGCACGGTGCCGCAGCAGCACCGTCCCCTCCGCCACCGCCCGAGCCCCCCGCAGCTTCGCCGGCACCCCGGCCGGCAGGGCGGCGGGGTCGGCCCGGCGCACGACGTCGGGGGCGAGCACGCCCAGCAGCGCGCCGAGGTCACCGCCCCGCGCGGCGGCCAGGAACGCCTCGACGACCTGCCGGTGCCCCTCCAGCTCGGCGCCGGGCACCTGGCGGCCGCGTCGCCGGCCCCGGCACGCGCGGCGGTCACGGCGCTCGCCGCCGCCTGAGCTGGCCGACCGCCCGCCGCTGCCGCCGTTCACCCCTGAGACCGCCGCGCAGAAGGTCCAGGCCGCCGAGGACGCCTGGAACACCCGCGACCCGCACAGGGTCGCACTCGCCTACTCCGAGGACTCCGTCTGGCGCAACCGGGACACCTTCCTCACCGGCCGCGCCGAGATCGTCGAGTTCCTCACCGCCAAGTTGGGAGCGCGAGCAGGAGTACGCGCTGCGCAACATCGCGGTGCGGTTCCAGTGCGAGTCCCACGACGCCGAGGGCCAGTGGTGGCGGTCGTACGGCAATGAGTTGTGGGAGTTCGACGAGCACGGCCTGATGACCCGGCGCGAGGCGAGCATCAACGACGTGCCGATCGAGGAGAAGGAGCGCCGCATCTTCGGACCGCGCCCCGAGGCCGAGCGCGGCCAGTCCTTCCCGCTGCGGTGAGGCATCCGGGTGTTCAGTAAGGTTCCCGGGTGACTGAACAGGCCGGAAAACCCTTCCTCTATGTCGTCGTATGCGGCGCCGGCATCGCCGTCGACGTCAGCAAGCTGATCACTGCGGCGCAGGAGCGGGACTGGGAGGTCGGCGTCATCGCCACTCCGGTCGCCATGGGCGGCTTCTTTGACACCGCCGCGGTCGAGGCGCAAACGGGCCGCCCCATACGCTCCGCCTGGCGCAGCCCCGGCGACCCGCGCCCCTTCCCGCCGCCCGACGCCGTGGTCGTCGCGCCGGCCACCTTCAACACCATCAACAAGTGGGCGGCGGGCATCGCCGACACCCTCGCCCTGGCCACCCTGTGCGAGGCCTGCGGCCTCGGTGTCCCGGTCGCCGCTCTGCCGTGCGTGGCCGACGCGCTGACCGCCCACCCCGCGTACCGGAGCAGCCTGGTACGGCTGAGTGGGATGGGCGTCCGGTTCGGGGAGCCGTACTCCGGCGAGACCGCGGAGGACGGCAGCCGGCCGGAGTTCGGCTGGGAACGGGCACTGGACCTGCTCGACCGGCATTGAGGCTCGACCTGTATCAGGGTCTGCCGTACACCCGGTCCGGCGGCCGCGGTCCGATGCCTGCCGTCAAGAGGGGCCGATGAGGCGGAGGTTGGGGGAGGGGCGGCATACGCTCTCCCCTGGTAGCACCCCCGAAGGCAGGAGCAGCAACGATGCAGTACGTGAAGCTCGGTTCGACGGGCCTGGACGTGTCGCGGATCTGTCTGGGCTGCATGACCTACGGCGTGCCCGACCGCGGCGTGCACGAGTGGACCCTCGACGAGGAGGCGTCGCGCCCGTTGATCCGGCAGGCCCTGGAGGCGGGGATCACCTTCTTCGACACGGCCAACGTCTACTCGGACGGCACCAGCGAGGAGATCGTCGGCCGGGCGCTGCGCGACTTCGCCCGGCGGGACGAGATCGTGCTCGCCTCGAAGGTGTGCGGCCGGATGCGGCCCGGGCCCAACGGCGGCGGGCTGTCCCGCAAGGCGATCATGACCGAGATCGACCACAGCCTGCGCCGCCTCGGCACCGACTACGTCGACCTCTACCAGATCCACCGCTGGGACCCCGACACGCCGATCGAGGAGACCATGGAGGCGCTGCACGACCTGGTGAAGGCGGGCAAGGTGCGCTACATCGGGGCGAGTTCGATGTACGCCTGGCAGTTCTCCAAGGCCCAGTACACCGCGCAGCTGCACGGCTGGACCCGCTTCGTCTCCATGCAGAACCACTACAACCTCCTCTACCGCGAGGAGGAGCGGGAGATGCTGCCCCTGTGCAAGGACCAGGGCGTCGGCGTGCTGCCCTGGAGCCCGCTCGCCCGCGGCCGCCTCACCCGGGACTGGGGCACGACCACCGAACGCAGCGCCCGCGACGAGTTCGGCAGCCGCCTGTACCCGGAGAGCGACCGCACCGTCGTCGAGGCGGTCACCCGCATCGCGAACGACCGCGGCGTCCCGCGCGCCCGGGTCGCCCTCGCCTGGCTGCTGCACCAGGACACGGTGGTCGCGCCGATCGTCGGCGCGTCCAGGCCGCAGCACCTCGAGGACGCGGTGGCCGCCGTCGACCTGGAGCTGAGCGACAAGGAGATCGCGGAACTGGAGGAGCCCTACACCCCGCACGCCGTCAGCGGCCACTGAGCCCGCCCGAGGGCCGGCCGGCGACGACCGCCGCGCCCCCTCGCCCGGCCCGCTTCAGTGGGGTCCGTGCGCTGCGAACTCCGTGCCGCACGGCCCCGCGCCCTCGCTCTCCGGCAGCGGGACGCGCTCGCCGCTCATCGACAGGGTGCGGTAGTAGCCGCCGATGCGCTCGGTCGACCGGCCGACATAGTGTCCGATGAACGAGCGGCGGAAGCGGTCGGTGGTGCGGTTGGGCCCCGAGCCGTGCACCAGGCTGCCGTTGAAGAACAGGACGTCCCCCGGCGCCATGTCCACCGGTACCGCCGTCAGGCCGGGCGGCGGCGGGACGTACTCGCGGGCGAACGACAACGCGGCGTCCGCCTCCTCCGGGCAGAACAGGTCCATCCGGTGCGTCCCCGGAACGACCTCCAGACCGCCGTTGTCCCGGTCGATGACGTCGCAGGCGATCCACGCCGCCACGCACGTGCCCGGCTCCACCCGCAGATAGAAGTTGTCCTGGTGCAGCGCCTGCCCCCGAGCCCCCGGCGGCTTGAAGTAGAACATGCTCTGCGCGGCCAGCACCTCCTCGCCGAGCAGTACCTCCAGCACGCCGCGCAGCCGCGGGTCCAGCAGGACGTTCAGCGCCAGTTCGTCGATCTCGTGCGGGTGCATCACCCGCGGGTGGACGTGCAGCGGATCGCCGGGACAGCCGTCGTCGGCCCGGCGCGGCTCGAAGTGCCCGGGCACCGGGCCGGCCGCGTGCAGTGCCGCGAACCGGGTGCACAGCCGGTCGGTCTCGTCGCCCCGGAACAGCCCGCGTACGACCGTGAAACCCTCCTCCTCGAACTGCCGCAACCCGGTCCCGGGCAGGATGGGAGCGCCAGAGGCGCCGATGTCCGTGGCTGTCATGCGTCCACTCCTCGGTCGGGTGTCCTCCGTTCGTCACGCTAGGGCGACGCGCCCGCCGGGAGGATGTCCGTGAGTGCTGGGGGATTGCCCGAGACCGCTGCCTCCGGCGATCCGTCCCCGCCGCCCGGCCTGGTGGTGGTCGGCCACTTCGACCAGACGCCGGGCTACGGCGTCAACCGCCCGCATGGTGCGGACAGTTGGCTTTTCACCTGGACCACGGGGGGAACGGGCCGGCTGCGGCAGGGCGTGGCAGAGGTGCAGGCGGGGCCGGGCGATCTGGTGGTCCTCTCGCCGGGGGTGCGACACGGCTACGCCGTCGCGCCGCGCGCCCGGCACTGGCGGTTCTGGTGGGCGCACTGCCAGGCCCGGCCCACCTGGCCGGCCTGGCTGCGGCCCCACGCCGTCGACGACGGGCTGTACGCCGTCTCCCCGGTCCCGGCCGTCCTGCACGGCCGTATCGAGGCGGCCTTTTGCCGGATGCGCGCCGACGCCCGCTGGACGGGGACCGGCGCACCGCCCGCCGAGGCGGCCCCGGACGACCGCGTCGCCGCGGCCCACGGCACCGCGGCGCGGGAACTGGCGCTGTGCTCCCTGGAGGAGGTCGTGCTGCTGGCGACCGCGGGCGCGCGCGGGACGGTGCCACCGCCGGGAGCCGACCCGCGTGTGCGCCGGGCCGCTGAGCTGATCGCCGCCGATCCGGGCGCCCCGCACACCGTCCGCTCGCTCGCCGGGAGCGTCGCGCTGTCCCCGTCACGGTTCGCGCACCTGTTCACCGAGCAGCTCGGCCAGTCGCCGATGCGGGCCCTGCGCGAGGCACGGCTGCGGCACGCCGCCCGGCTGCTGGAGGGCACCGACCTGTCCGTCGAGCGGGTGTCGGCGGCCTCGGGATTCGTGAGCCCGTTCCACTTCAACCGGGTGTTCCGCGAGCGTTACGGGTTGCCGCCCGGCGCCTACCGCGCTGCGCACGGCGACAGATGGTCCGAGGCCTGAAAAGGTACGGGCTGCGCCTGAAAAGGTACGGGACTGCTCGAGTCCACCTCAGCAATTGCCGTGTCGATCCGGCCGCAATCCCTTTGACGCCTCCTACTGACAAAGCGTCAATTGTCCGGTGATGAAGGTGCCCTGCACAGAACCGGGCAATCTCTTGTTCCGTCCCGCTGACCTGTGCAAAGGTGTGCCTTGTCGGCGTGCAGACAATGGGTTTGCTTCTGCATGCACGAGGCCGCTCCCGTACGCCCCCACGCTTCACAAGAGCTGCCGCAGGCGGACGATCGAGATGCCGAAGCCTACCCCTTGGTATGGACTGATTCTGCGGTGCGTCTGGAGGAATGCAGCCGTGAATGACCCAGGCCTGTCGAATTCCCCCAAGCCCCCTCGCCCGTTCGACGCGACGGACGAGCAGTTGAGCGCCGAACTCAGGAAATGGACGGGTGCCACGCCCGCTCTCCGGCCCGTCGGCGAACTGCTGGACCGGCACTGGGAAGCGGCCTTCGCCTATGCACGGCTGTGCACCGACGGCCCGCGCGCCGCGGGCATGCTCACCACCGCGGCGTTCACCCGCCTGTTCGGGGAGTTGCTGCGGCAGTCCGGGCCGACGGCCGCGTGGCGGCCCCAGTTGCTGGTCACCGTGCGCCGCATCGCGGCCGAATGGGGCACCGACCACCGGCAGGAGATGCTCCACCCGGATCTCAGGTCCGCGACCGGGGACGGAGACCGGATCGCCGCACGCCTCCTGCCGCCGACCGGCCGGCGCCTGCTCTCCCGCGCGTTCCAGCGGCTGCCCCAGACGGCCCGCGCCCTGCTGTGGCACGCCGAGGTCGAGGCCGAACCCCTCGCCACCCCGGCCGGTCTGCTGGGCCTGGACGAGGAGGACGCGCGCGTCGAACTCGGGCGGGCCCGGGAGCGGCTGCGCGAGGAGTGCCTCCAGGTCCACCGCGAACTCGCCCCCGAACAGGAGTGCCTGCGCTACCTCCGGCTGCTGGACGTGACCTGCCGGCGCGGCGGCGTCGATCTCGACCCGGACCTGAAGCAGCACCTTGCCGGGTGCACGCACTGCCGCTACACCGCCGACCAGTTGGGCCAGTTCAACGCGGAACTCGGCACCGCGCTGGCCGAAGGGGTGCTCGGGTGGGGTGCGCGGGCCTATCGGGAGTTCTGCATGGGCGGCGTCGAGGAGACCGCGCCGACGGAGGCGGAGCCGGTCCCGGCCGCCGCCCGCATGAGCGGCGACGAGGCCTTCGCGTCGGCGGCACCCGTCGGTGGTGAGGCCTTTGCGCCCGCCGTGCCAGGTGCGCCCGTCGGTGGTGAGGCGTTCACAGCCGCCCTGCCCGATGGGCCGGTCGGTGGTGAGGCCTTCGCATCCGTCCTGCCCGATGGGCCGGTTGGTGGTGAGGCGTTCAGAACCCCCTCGCCGAGTATGCGCCTTGGTGGTGAGACGTTCACAGCCACCCCGCCCGGTACACCCACCGGTGGTGACTCCTTCGCCTCCGCCCCGCTCGCCCCGGCCGCCGGAGACGAACCCTTCGCGCCGTCCCCGGCGCCCGGCCCTCGCACCGCCCGGCGCCGGTCGGCCCACAAGGCGGCCCGGCGTGCCGCCCGCCGCCGCAATGTCGCCGTCGCCGTGGCGACCGTGAGCGGACTGGTCGTCCTACCGCTCGTCCTGTGGACCGTGCTCGGCTCCGGCGACGGCACCGCCCCGGGCACCGGCGGACAGGCCACCGACGCATCCGGCTCCGCCGCCGGCCCCTCGACCTCCGGGCCCTCCTGGACCGGAGCCGGTAAGGCAGGGCGGGGCACCCTGCGGGGACGGCTGCACAACGTCGCGTCCGGGCTGTGCGTCGGCGTCGTCGGCAAGAAGGCCGTCAAGGGCGCGGAGACCGAGCTGACGACCTGTTCCTCGACGCCGAGCCAGCAATGGGCGTACGAGACCGACGGACTGCTGCGCAACGCCGCCGCCCCCGACCTGTGCCTGGACTCCCACCTCGGCTACTCGGTCCGGCTGGCCCCGTGCACGGGAGCGTCCCGTCCGGGCGCCAAGAACGTCCGCTACGACTTCACCCTTCAGGGTACCCTCGTTCCGCGCTTCGACCAGGACCTGGCCCTGACTCCCGCCGCCACCGACGGCGAGGGCGCCCTCGTGCTCAAGACCCGCGCGAACAGCGACACCCAGCGCTGGGTGATCGACACCTCCCAGCCCGACCTCCAGATGGAAATGGTCAACTGGGACGCGAACAGCAGCCCCTCGACGCACCCGCCGGCCGCGTCCACCCCGCTGCCGTCGAGGTCGACGAAGCCGGCGGCCACGCCGGCACCGTCCGCCACTGCGCCGCGGTCGACCCGGCAGCCGGCACCCACCAACCCGTATCCCACCGGCGCCTGTTCCCCCTACGGCTACCCCTGCTCGTGGAACGGGCAGAACGGCTGGGGCAACGGATACGGATACGGATACGGAGACAGCTACGGACCCGGGTACGGCTACGGGCCCGGCTACGGGCCCGGCTACGGGCCCGGATACGGCGACCGCTGAGCGACGTCAGCGGTCAGGCGGCGGCGGAGGCAGTATCGTCAGGTCCGGCGCCGCCTCCGGCCACACCAGCAGCACCGGGCAGGGCGCGTGGTCGACGGCGAACCGCACGGCCGGTCCCAGGCTGCGCGGGCCGAGCCGGTCGCGGTCGCCGTCGCGGGCCAGCACCAGCAGATCGGCGCCCTCGGCGGCCGCCACCACCTCGCGTTCGACGCGCCCGGTCCGCTCCATCCGGCGGCACGGCCGCCCCAGTCGCTCGGCGGCCGCCTCCAGCAACTCGGCCGCCGACGTACCCCCGAGGTCCGTCAACCGGTCGCCCGGGTCGCGCTCGGGGTGCCCGCGGCCGAGCAGCCCGGCGAACGCGCCGTGCGCCACACCGGGCACGTCCGGCCCGCTCACGTGCAGCAACACCACGTCGGACGCGTGGGGCGCATGGGTGCGCACGGCGTCCACGCAGGCGGGCCAGGTGCCCTCGTCGAGCCAGGCGATCACGCGCATCGGTCGGCCTCCCTCAGCCTCACAGAACCTGCAGCGACACCCACAGTGCCACCACGGCGGGGACAAGGGACGACGGCACGGCCAGCAGACCCAGCCGGGTGAACTCCTTGAGGTCCACGCCGTGTTCGTGCTGGTGCACGATCCGCCGCCACAGCAGCGTCGCCAGCGACCCGACGTAGGTGAGGTTCGGGCCGATGTTCACCCCGAGCAGCACGGCCAGGACGGCACCGGGCCCGGCCGGAGCGGTCAGCGGGAGCAGGACCAGCACCGCCGGCAGGTTGTTGATCAGGTTGGCCAGGACGGCGGCCAGTGCGGCGATGCCGAGCAGCGCCGGCAGCCCCGTGCCGCCGGGCAGGACGTGTCCGAGTGCGTCGGCGAGCCCGTTGTCGACCACCGCACGGACGACGATGCCGAGGGCGAGCACGAACGCCAGGAAGGCCGGCGCGGCGGCCCGCACCACCGTCAGCGGGGTGTCCTGCCGCCGCGCCAGGACGCGCCCGGCGAGCACGAGCGCCCCGGCCGGAGCGGCCCACACCGGTTCGATGCCGAGCGTGGAGGCCACCACGAACCCGGCAAGCGTGCAGGCCACGGTGACCAGGGCGAACAGCGGCAGCTCCGGCGGCTCGGCGGTGCGGGACGAGGGGGCCGCGGCCGCCAGGTCGCGGGCGAAGAAGCGGCGGAAGACCACGTACTCGGCTCCGATCGCGACCAGCCACGGCAACGCCATCAGCCCGGCGAACCGGGTGAAGCTCAGCCCGCTCGCCGCCAACGCCAGCAGGTTGGTGAGATTGGAGACCGGCAGCAGCAGCGACGCCGTGTTGGACAGATGCGTGCACGCGTAGACGTGCGGCTTGGGCCGGACGCCCGTCCGTGCGGCGGTGGCGAACACGACCGGCGTCAGCAGCACGATCGTGGCGTCCAGGCTGAGGACGGCGGTGATCGCCGACGCCAGTGCGAACACCGCAGTCAGCAGCCGCACCGGGCGGCCCGCCGCCCAGCGGGCCATCCACGCGCCGCACGCCTGGAACAGCCCCTCGACGTCGCAGAAGTGGGCGAGCACCAGCACCGCGGCCAGGAACCCGACCACCGGCCCCAGCCGCTCCGCCTCGGCCCGTGCGTGGTCCAGGGAGATCGCGCCGGTGGCGATCGCGATCCCGGCGGCCGGGACGGCCATGACCGCCTCGGGCCATCCGAAGGGGCGGATGACGGCCCAGGCGAGCACGGCGACGAGCAGGACGACGGACAGGGTCTCGGCCAGCGGGGCGTTGAGGGCTCGGACCTCCGGACGCGATCAAGTGGTGCGTGCCCATCAAAGCAAACAAGCGACAGAGATCTACGAGGTGCCCTTGCCGCCGGCCGTGCTGTCGCCGCCTCGGACCTGCGGCCGGCCGAGCAGGCGGACAGCGCTCAGCGGTCCCGTCACGAGCCCCGCTGCCGGGGGAGGCAGCGGAGTTCACGGTTGAGGGAGGGAGGGGGAGTCAGGCGCCGGTGCCGAGCCTGAGGACCGTGAGGAACACCGAGGAGGCGTTGCCGCCCACGGGGACCTGGCCGGCCGTCCACTTCACCGTGAGGTGGTCGCGCTCGTCCGGCGGCGTGACGATCAGCGCGGCGGGCGTGGCCGTCCTCGCCCCGCTGACCTCGGGGTTGGAGAAGGTCAGACCCGCCCAGGCGCTCCGGCCCGGCTTCAGCGTGACCGACGTCGGCGCGCCGGAGGAGCGCTTCGGGTCGGGGCCGAGTTGCCTGCCGGAGGCGTCCACGAAGGCCGCGCCGGGGTAGCCGCGCACGGTGCAGGTGCGGCCGGACGTGTTCGTGAGGACGACCGGGAAGTTCTCCTGCCCGGCGCCCGGGTTGTTGCGGCCCACCGACGCCTTCAGCTCGGAGGTGTGGCAGCGGGTGCTCGTGGCGGTGGTGCTGGTGCCGGTGCGGGTGCCGGTCGTGCCCGGGGAGGAGCCCGTGGCCGTCCTGCCCGGCGCGGCGCTGCCGCTGGGTGCGGCGCTCTTGCCGGGCGCGCTGGGCGTCGTGTCACCGGTCGCGGGCGCGGCCGTGCCCGACACCTTCTGCGGAGTGCTCCTCGTGCCGTTGTCGTTGCCGCAGGCGGTCAGCAGGCCCAGCACGGCGACCGCGCTCGCGAGCAGGGCCGCCCGGTGGAGGGACTGGGACGTGTGCGCCATGTTCCACACTCCTGGAGGTTCACCGCACGCGGTCGGCGCGTGCGTCCGGCGCCTCGTGCGCCGTCATGAGTGTCCGATGCGCGGGCCGGGCGAAAGGTTCGCGCTTCGCCTGCGATTCTTCCCGTACGTGGTCAGGTGACCCGCAGGGAGCGCAGTATGCGATCGGTGGCGTCACCGCCGTCGTGCTGACGGATCTGCACGTACACCTGGGGCTGTGGTGCGCCGTCGGCCGGGACGAGCGCGGTCTCCGTGAGCCGGCCCCCGCCGGGGCAGTCGCTCCAGGCGCGGGTCCGGCCGTGCCAGTCCGTGCTCGCGTAGGCGCGGCTGCCGTCGTAGTGGCAGCCCGAGTGGGCGAGGGCGCCGACCCGGGCCGTGACGTCGCCGTGCTCGCTCAGGCCGACGAACACGCCGCGCACGTCCGCGGCGAGGTCCTGCCACTTCCCCAGGCCGTCGGCGACGGCGAGCCCCGGCTCGTGCCCGGCGGGCAGCCCCAGTGCCGTGGGATTCCAGCCGGAGTCGCGCAGTTGGCGCCCCCAGCCGCCGGGCACCTGGACCACGACCCGGCCGGTCGCGTCCTCGACCCGGACGTCGGGCGTCGTGGACGGCCGGTTCACCAGGGCGATGCCCGCTCCCGCGGCGGCGACCGCGGCCACGGCTGCGGTCAGGGCGACGGCCCTGCCGCGCCTACGGGGGCGGGCGGCGGGCGGCTGCGACGCGACCAGCCGTTCCAGTTTCTCCGCGAACGCCTGCGCCGTGGGCCAGCGCCGCTCGCGGTCCGGTTCCAGCGCGCGCATCAGGGCCCGCTGGACGCCGGGATCCAGGTCCGGACGCAGCCGGTCCGGCCGTACGACCTTCCCGGACGCGGCGGGGACCGCGCCGGTGACGAGCTGGTAGCCGACCGCGCCCAGGCTGTAGACGTCGGCGCGCGCGTCGATGCCCGCACCGGGCTCGGCCTGCTCGGGCGGACGGTACCCGGCCGACCCGGCGGCCAGGGTGAGCCCCGACGCCTGCGCCAGGCTCTTGGCGAGCCCGAGGTCTGCGAGCAGCACCCGCCGGGTGCCGTCCGGCGCGGTGCGCAGCAGTACGTTGGTCGGCTTGACGTCCCGGTGCACGATGCCCGCCTCGTGCAGGGCGTGGGCGGCACGGGCGGCCAGCGCGGTCAGCCGCAGCGCCTCGGGCACGGGCAGCGGACCTGCGGCGAGCAGATCGGCGAGGGTGCCGGCGTCGGCGTACTCCATGACGAAGTAGGGCCTGCCGTCGGGGAGTTCACCGATGTCGTAGACCTGCACCACCCGATCGGATCCGGCCTTGCGCAGCAGCCGCGCCTCGGACAGGAACCGCTCCCGGACGTCGAGGCGGTGGGACCAGTTCTCGGCGAGGACCTTGACGGCCACCGAGGCCTCGAGCACGTCGTCGTGGGCGAGCCACACCGTGCCGAAGGCACCGGTGCCCAGGCGCCGTTCGAGGCGGTACCGGCCGATCCGCTCGAGGGGGTCCATACGACTATCATGCCTGCCAGAGATCGACTCCGAGGGAGACCTCCCGTGCTGAACGCGGCGCTGACCGAAGACCTCGCCCGGCGCGCCGCCGCCGGCGACGGGGCGGCGCTGGAGGAGCTGCTCCAGGAGGTCCGGCCCGAGATCGTCCGGCGCTGTGGGCGCTTCCTGCCGTGCCGTGAGGACGCGGAGGAGGCGGCGCAGGACGTGCTGCTGCAGATCGCGCGGAAGATCTCCACCTTCGAGGGCCGCAGCCGCTTCAGCACCTGGCTCCACACGGTCGTCGCCAACTGCTCCCGCCAGAAGTACCGCGAACTCAAGCGCCGCGCGGCCGAGCAGCCCGCCGCGATCGAGCCCTCGCAAGCCGTCGACCCGCGCACCACCAGCGTCATCGCGGGATCGCGCGTCGACCTCCTCGAGGCGCTGGACCGGCTGGAGCGGGAGCATCCCCACCTGGTGGCGCCGCTGGTGTACCGGGACATCTGCCAGCTGGACTACGCCGAGGTCGCCGAGCGGCTCGGCATTCCGCTGGGCACCCTCAAGTCTCGCCTGCACGAGGCGCGCCGGCAGGTCAGGCCCTGGCTGGCCGACGCCTCCTGACGGCTCAGTCCTCCCTACCTTGTTGATCGGGATGAGCGAGCCATTCGTAGGGTTGGCTCACCCAGGGGGTCCGGGTGTGGCTTTCAGTCCTCTGCCGCC
>NZ_JBEXHW010000006.1:0-171584 GCF_040608235.1 Streptomyces sp. NPDC005202
TAATCTACAGATGCGCCCCGGCGGGGGCCCGCAAGCACCTAGCCGGGGCGGGCCGCCGTTGCCGGGTGGGCGATACTGGGTTCGAACCAGTGACCTCTTCGGTGTGAACGAAGCGCTCTCCCACTGAGCTAATCGCCCGGGCGCAGGAAGAACATTACCCCATGTCAGGGCGTGCCTGAGACCAGGGGCCGACGGGCATCCGCCCGCCCGGCGCCGACTCACCGGCCTCCAGGGCCGGATCACTGGTTCTTGATGTTCCAGGGCATCGCGAAGCCGAACTTCCAGACGTAGATGCCGACGAGGACCCCGACGATCACCAGGCCGACCGTCGTCAGAATGATGTTGCGGCGGCGCACCCGGGGATCGAGTGCTCGCTGGGCCTCGGTGACCTTGCGCTTGGTCCAGCGGAGCACGAGCTGGGCCCACACGAACTCGGTCGCCCAGATCGCCATGCCGCCGAAGATCACCACCCAGCCCGGGCCGGGCAGCGGGAGCATGACAATGCCGGCGGCAACGACCGCGAGCCCGATGACGAAGACGCCGACCTGCCAGCTCAGGTGCAGCACTCGGCGTGACCGGATGAATTCCGGCGCCCTCGACCCGAGCCCCCGCCGGTCCTGCGCACCGTCCGTCTTCGTCTCGCCCGAAGCCACGGCAACCTCGCCCGGCTCGTCACTCCCCGTATTCATACGACTCAACCCTACCGGAGAGAAACCAGTCACCGGAATGGCGGCACCTCACGAACAGGTTCTCGGCCGGAAGAGTTACATAAAGGCAGGCAAAACACGCAGAGGGGTTTACAACGGCACCGTAGGTGGCATGTCGATTTCGCCGACGTGCGAATCCCCGAGCGCACACTGAGCGAAAGGCCCTGGCGCTTATGAACACCACGGTCAGCTGCGAGCTGCACCTGCGCCTCGTTGTGTCGAGCGAGTCCTCCCTGCCTGTCCCCGCAGGCCTGCGGTACGACACGGCCGACCCCTACGCCGTGCACGCCACCTTCCACACCGGAGCCGAGGAGACCGTCGAGTGGGTGTTCGCCCGCGACCTCCTCGCCGAGGGGCTTCACCGTCCCACGGGCACCGGCGACGTCCGTGTCTGGCCATCGCGCAGCCATGGTCAGGGCGTCGTGTGCATCGCCCTGAGCTCACCAGAGGGCGAGGCCCTGCTCGAGGCCCCGGCGCGGGCCCTGGAGTCCTTCCTGAAGCGAACGGACGCGGCCGTGCCGCCCGGCACGGAACACCGGCACTTCGATCTGGATCAGGAGCTCTCGCACATCCTCGCGGAAAGCTAGCGGAAAGCCCGTCGAGGCCCTTCAAGCTGCCCGGCGCCGTCCACTCGGGGAGACGGCTCGGGCCAGGACAACCGCATGCAGGATGCACCGGCACCGGTCCCCCGGGGGCGGGTGCCGGTGTGCGTGTGCTCGGTCGGCGGTGAGGTGAGGTGCCCGGTGCTGCCGTGACGTATGTGACTCGCGCAGCCCGGCGCAGCGGGGTGCCTGGGCGTCGTCGGGAACCCTGGGCAGGACGGTGCCGTTCTCTCGGCAGCCGCTCGTGCGGATGAGGCCGGTTCCGTGGTCGGGTCGAGCCACTACCATCGGCCAGCATCGGCGGGCGTGTGCCCGATCCCCAGGCCAGGGAGCGAAACGTGCTGATCACCCACGACACCCGGTGCGCGCTCGACACCGTGGTGGATCTGGTGAACACCGCACCGGAGGACGACACGGCGCCGGACGGGCTGCCGGACGTCGCGGCGCTCGAGGATTTCGTACGAAAGCACGAAATCAGCGATGTCGGGGTGCTGTCCGAGTTCGATCTCTCGGCAGTGCGCAGGATCCGCGGACGGTTCGCCGGGATCTTCGCGGCTCCGGACAGCCGGACCGCCGCCGGGATGATCAACGAGCTGGTCGCCGCGGCGGGCACCACCCCTCGCCTGACGGACCACGACGGCTACGACTGGCACGTGCACTACTTCGCCCCCGGCGCCTCCGTCGCCGACCACCTCGCCGCCGACTGCGGCATGGCGCTCGCGTTCTTCGTGGTGGGCGGGGAGCGGGAACGGCTGCGGCGCTGCGAGGCACCCGACTGCCGGCGCGCCTTCGTCGACCTCTCCCGCAACCGCTCGCGGCGGTACTGCGACAGCCGTACGTGCGGCAACCGGCTGCACGTGGCCGCGTACCGGGCGCGCCGCAAGGAGGCGGCGGGCTAAGGAGGCGGCGGGCTGACACCCGGGAGCATCGGTGGTGTCGTGGTCCCCGGCGGGTGACGCCGAGGACCACGGGTACGGCTCACAGCAACAGCAGGTCGTGCAACGAAGCCATGAGCAGCAGACACCCGATCACCGCAAGGAAGATCATCAGCGGTGGCTGGGAAAGGGCGAAGAGGCACCCGCGCGGCTCGTCCTGCGGCGGCGCGGCCTCGCTCTGTGTCGTGTCCACCATCTCTCGGGCGATGATGGCGCAGCCGCCGCCCGTGGCGCGATCAACACGCGCGGAAGATGCGGGAGTTCGCCGGATTCCGTGATCTTCGGTTCGGTTCGGGCCAGGTTTTGAACACTAGAGGTCACACCCGCTGATGCTCTGTGTCGTTTCAGCCGTCGTGCGACCGTCACAGGCCGTGCTTCTTCAGGATGGCCTCGATGTCGCTGAAGTCGTCCTCGGCGCGGGGTGCGGCTGCCGGGCGGGTGGCCGGGCCCAGGGACGGCGCCGACGCCGCCGGAGCCACTGCGTCCTGCCGCTCGGCCCGGGCCGCCGCCCTGCGCTCCTTGCGCGTGCCGCCGCGGCGGCGCTCCACCGCGCATGTCGTCGCGAAGAGCACCCAGGCGCCGCCCAGCACGACGAAGCCCGCCCAGGCCGTGGGGCTGAAGGCGGTGTCGGCCAGCCAGCCGACGACCCCGGTCATCACCAGGCCGACCGGAACGAGGGAGTACGCGGCGATGCGGGTCGCCGCGAGGAAGCGCTTGCGGTAGGCCGTGACCGCGGCGACGCCCAGGCCGGCCGCGGAGACGGCGGAACAGACGGTCTCGGCAATCATCCGGTCCTCCAGGCAGGGCTCACCGGGTCAGAGGCAGTTCGTCCCTTCCATCCTGCACCCCTCCCTCCCCGGGATGCCATGCTCCGGGCGGACATCAGGGACATCTCCGGGTCGCCTCCTCCGCAGGTGCCGGTGAGTCGTTACGACGGCCGCAGCCGGTGCCTTTCACCTCCCGGGCATGATCCCGATTGGGTCGTACGGGGGCGGGGCTGGGAGACTGGGGCCATGAGCGACTCCTCCTCCGCAGCCATCGCCACCCCGGTCCTCGACGTCTGGTGCGAACTCCAGTGCCCGGACTGCCGCAGCGCGCTGGACGATCTGCGCGCCCTGCGCGACCGTTACGGCGACCGGCTGGAGCTGCGGCTGCGGCACTTCCCGCTGGAGAAGCACCAGCACGCCTTCGCCGCCGCGCAGGCCGCCGAGGAGGCCGCGGAGCAGGGACAGCTGTGGCCGTACGTGGAGGCGGTGCTCGGCCGGGTCGAGGAGCTGGACCGCAGGGGCGAAGCCTTCCTGGTCGAGGTGGCCCGTGAACTCGGGCTGGACGCCGAGGAGTTCGACACCGCGCTCATCGACGGCCGACACATCCTGATCGTCGACGCCGACCAGGCCGAGGGCAAGGCGATCGGCGTGACCGGCACCCCGACGTACGTCGTCGGCGGCGAACGCCTGGACGGCGGCAAGAGCCAGGAGGGGCTGCGCGAGCGCATCGAGGAGATCGTGGACCGGCTGCTGGCCGGGCACGGCGCCTGACCGGCCGGGGGCGCCAGCTCCTCGTCCGCCGCTACAGCAGCTCCTTGTACAGGGCGTAGAGCACGGGCCGGTAGCCGAGCGATTCGTACAGCCGCTCGGCCGGGGTGTTGCCGGCGAAGACGTTGAGGCCGAGGACGCGCTTGCCGGCGGCCACCGCCTGCGCCTCGGCCAGCAGCATCAGGGAGCGGCCGTGGCCCCGGCCGCGGAGGCTCGCGTCGGCCTCGACGTCGTAGACGAAGGCCTTGTCGTCGGTGATCGCCACCCACAGGGTGCCCACCCGGGTGCCCTCGTGCTCCAGCACGCTCAGCAGCATGCCCGGGGTCGCGGGTCCCTCGGGCAGCAGCTGGGCGTGGTCCCGCTCCGACTTGGCCCACGCCCCGTCCTCGGGCACGCCGCGATCGATCCAGCTCTGGGCGTAGGTGGCCTTGCCGTGCTCGCGCCACGGCCCGTACTCGGCCTCCGTCAGGGGCCTGCCCCGGCTGCCCTCGGGCAGTTCGGGCGGGGTGTCGCCGAGGGGCTTCTCCATGCCCCGGTTGTGCTGAACGTAGCCGAGCGCCGTGACCAGCCGGAGGGCGGCCCCGGCATCGGCGGGCACGGCGATCTCGATGCGCTTGCAGCCCCAGCCCCGCGCCACCTCCTCTGCGGCCAGCGCCGCGACCGTGCCGCGGCCCCTCCCGCGGTCCGGCTCGTCGATGTGCAGAGCGAGGATCCGGGCGACGGCGGGCCCGAAGACGGGGTGCGTCGACAGGTGTATCGCGCCGACGGGACGGCTGTTCACGCACACCTGGTAGCGGCGTGAACGCGTCCCGTCGGCGTGGTGCTGAAGCGGCTCGGCCGGCCGCAGGGTCGTGGTCATCAGGGGTGTTCTACCCGCCGTGCAGGCCCGCGTCAGCCCAATTTCCGATGCCCCTGCTTCGGATGCCCCTGGGGATCTCGGTCTCCGGCTCCTACGGATCCTGGTCGTCCCCGGAGCGCTCGTCGAAGATCCGCATCGCCTTGGCCGTCACCGGGCCGGGCGCGCCCGGCAGTTCGCGGTCGTCGACGCGGTGGACGGCCTGGACGTCGCGCAGGGTGGAGGTGAGGAAGACCTCATCCGCCCGCTGCAGGACGTCCAGCGGCAGGTCGGTCTCCTTCGCGCCCGTCCACTCGATCGCGAGCGCGCGCGTGATCCCGGCGAGGCAGCCGGAGGCGAGCGGCGGGGTGTGGATCTCGCCGTCGAGGACGACGAAGACGTTGGATCCGGTGCCCTCGCACAGCTGCCCGACCGTGTTGGCGAACAACGCCTCGGAGGCGCCCTGTTGGTGGGCGCGGGCCAGCGCGACGACGTTCTCGGCGTACGAGGTGGTCTTCAGGCCCGTCAGCGCGCCGCGCTCGTTGCGGGTCCAGGGGACCGTGATCACGGCAGTGGAGTCGGGGCGGCGGGTGGTCTCGCCGAGGGCGACGACGAGGGTCGGGCCGTGGTCGCCGCGGTCGGAGCCGAGGGGGCCGTGGCCGCCGGTGTACGTGATGCGCAGGCGGCCCAGCGGCATCGGGTTGGCCTCGAGAACGGCGGCGCAGGCGCGGCGGACCTCGTCGTGGTCGGGGTCGGGCAGGCCGAGGCCGCGGGCCGAGCGGGTCAGCCGCTCAAGGTGACGGGTGAGCGCGAACGGCTTCCCGTCGACCGCCTTCACCGTCTCGAAGATGCCGTCGCCCACGGTCAGCCCGTGGTCGAACACGGAGACGCGGGCGGCCTCGATGTCCTGCAGCCCGCCGTCGAGCCAAACCTTCACTGGTCCCTACCTCGCAAGTCTGTACCGGGTCCGTCGCATCGGCCGGGGGTCCGGGGGTTGCCCCCGGAAGCAGCACAGCACGTCAGAGTCCCTCTCCACTGTGCTCGTACGCCCCCGACGCTACCGCGAGCAGCCGGGCCGCCTTCAGTTCGGTCTCCCGCCACTCCCCCTCGGGGTCGGAACCCCAGGTGATGCCCGCGCCGGCGCCGAAGCGCAGCACCGCCGCTCGCCCTTCGGCCCGGTCGATCCAGAAGGTGCGGATGCCGACGGCCAGCTCGCCCACGCGCCGGTCGGCGTCGACCCAGCCGATGCCGCCGCAGTAGGGGCCGCGGGGAGCGGTCTCCAGGGCGTCGATGATCCGCAGGGCGCTGGACTTGGGGGCGCCGGTGATGGATCCGGCCGGGAAGGCGGCGTCGAGCAGTTCGGGCCAGCCGGCGTCGGGGCGCAGCTCGCCGCGGACCGTGGAGACGAGGTGGACCAGGCCGGGGTGCTTCTCGACGGCGCACAGGTCGGGGACGGTGACGCTGCCGGTGGTGCAGACGCGCCCGATGTCGTTGCGGACCAGGTCCACGATCATCACGTTCTCGGCGTAGTCCTTCTCCAGCAGCTCCGCCTCGGTGGGGGCCGTGCCCTTGATCGGGCCGGACTCGACGGTCCGTCCGGCACGGCGCAGGAAGAGCTCGGGGGACGCGGTGGCGATCTCCACGCCGTGCTCCGGCAGGCGGATCGTTCCTGCGTACGGCGCCGGGTTGCCGCGGGCCAGCACGGCGGTCAGGGCGTCCACGTCGGCGTCGGGCGCGACCGGCGCGGAGAGCACGCGGCAGAGGTTCACCTGGTAGACCTCGCCGGCCGCGATGTGGTCGCGGATGCGCCGCACGCCCGCCGTGTACGCGGCGCGGTCGAGGGACGACGTCCAGTCACCGGCCGCCGGTCCCCGCCACCTCCCCGGCGCGGGGGCGGGCACGGGCTCCTCCCGTACGTCCCGGAAGCGGGCGCAGGTCAGGCGGCCCTCGTAGTCGGCGGCGACTGCCCAGAAGCCGGTGGAGTCGAGGGCCGCGGGGTCACCGGTGACGTCGAGGAGGCCGGTGGCGACGCGGTCGCCGAAGCGGGCGAGAGCGGGGAGGTCGAGCACGCAGTCGAGTCTATGGCGGGTGTCCTGCGGGTGGCCCGGGCGTGTCCTCTCGGGTGCCTGACCAGGTCGTCGAGTGGACGTAGCGCAGCACGCTGCACAAACGCGTTTTTGTACTGGCCCCGGAATCCGCTAGAGTTCAACACGTCGCCGGGACGCGCAAGCGGACCGAAACGACAGGCGGACGTAGCTCAGTTGGTAGAGCGCAACCTTGCCAAGGTTGAGGTCGCGAGTTCGAGCCTCGTCGTCCGCTCGAAGGAAGAGGGGGATCTCGCAATCCCCTGCACTCCTGGTGGAGTGGCCGAGAGGCGAGGCAACGGCCTGCAAAGCCGTCTACACGGGTTCAAATCCCGTCTCCACCTCCAAGGACGATTAGCTCAGCGGGAGAGCGCTTCCCTGACACGGAAGAGGTCACTGGTTCAATCCCAGTATCGTCCACTGGACCTCCGGGTCCCTTACGGATCTTCGGATCCCCCGCGCGATTAGCTCAGCGGGAGAGCGCTTCCCTGACACGGAAGAGGTCACTGGTTCAATCCCAGTATCGCGCACGCAGTGCCCGTGATCTTCGGATCGCGGTCCCGAGGACGATTAGCTCAGCGGGAGAGCGCTTCCCTGACACGGAAGAGGTCACTGGTTCAATCCCAGTATCGTCCACACAGCGAAGCCCCCGGCCGTGCGGCCGGGGGCTTCTTCGTGGGCTCAGCTGGAGAACAGCATGTGGCCGAAGCTCTTGTGGCGGTGGCCGTAGTGACCGTGGCTTCCGTGGTGGCCGCCGTGCGGGGCGCCCCAGGCGGGGGCGGGCGGCGCCGGGTAGGCCTGCGGGGCGGGCGCGGGCGGCGCGGGCTGGGACCACTGGGCCTCCAGGCGGGTCAGCGCCTCCAGCTCGCCGTAGTCGAGAAAGATGCCGCGGCAGCCGCTGCACTGCTCAATCTGGACGCCGTTGCGGTTGTACGTGTGCATCGGCGCGTGGCACTTCGGACACTGCATGGTCGGCTCAACTCCTCGCCGGTCGGTCCTGCTTCGGGTATCGCCAGGACAGACTCTGTCCGGCTGCGGTCGGTTGCACCCTACTTCGGCAGGCCGTGAATCAACTCCGGGGGAACCCGGCTCATTCGGTCGCAGGCGTCCACGACGGCCTGTTCGACTTCATCGAGCGGGCGGTCCGCCGCGGTCGCCTTGGCGACGGCCAGGGCGGCGGTCTGCACGGTGAGGGCGCGGGCCGGGACATCCAGGGCGGGCCACGGGTCACCGTCCGCGGGGACGGCCGGGCCGGCGGCCGCGCGGTAGGCGGTCAGGAACCGGGTCCACTCGTCGGGCGGGAGCAGACCGCACGCGAACCAGGCCGCCGGGCGGGCCAGGTCCCACGCCGGGACGCCGGTGCCGAGGTCGTCGACGTCGATGAGCAGCCAGGGGCCGTCGGGTGCCGGGTGACGGACAAGCTGGCCGAGGTGGAGGTCGCCGTGGCACAGGGTGGCGGAGTCCGGCATGGGGGCATCCGCCCGGGCCCAGGCGGGGAGGGTGGTCCAAGCGCGCAGGACGGGGGGTGCGGCGGGGTGCGCGGGCGCGACGGCACGGAGGCGGGCGATGGCGCGGGCGGCCTTGGCGGGGCCGCGCATGGAGGGCAGGGCGGTGGGTGCCGCCGGGCCGGAGTCCCGCGTGGAAGGCGGGGAAGGCGGGGCCGGGAGGGCTGCGTGGGCCGGGGTGCGGTGCAGGTGGGCGAGGAGGGTGGCGGCGGCTTCCCAGGGGGCGGCGTCCGGGGTGTCCGGGTCGACGGGGGTGCCGTACGGCCAGAGCGTGACGAGGCGGCCGTGGAGGTCGACGGGGGTCGTGCTCAGTGGGGGCAGCAGTATGCCGGAGAGGTGGGCGGCCGTGGCGAGGCGGAGGCTCAGCTCGGTGGGGTCGGTGTCCGAGGCGTGGGCCTTCGCCACGATGTTCGCGTGGCGGACCACAGTGGCGTCGGGGCGGTCGGCGAGCGTGACGGTTGCTCCGCAGGTGCAGGTGTCGAGGGACGGGTGCGCCGCGATTCCGGCACGGGCGGTCAGCTCGGGCAGCAGAGGGTTGGCGGTCACAGATTCCCCCCGGGTGCGGATGCTCTGGCGGCGAGGGTACGTGGGTGAGCCGGACGCGGGCTGAGGGGTTGCCCGGCGCCGGTGCGGGCGGGCGGGTCGGCGAGCCCGGCACCGGCGGGGTGCCTCCGCCCAAGCTCCCCCCAAGCTCCCCCCAAGCTCTTCGAGCAGGGGGCACCCCCGGCGCCCACCCGTGCCGCCCGCTGGGGATGGCCCCAGGCCGTCAAGGCACTGGGGGAGGCACGACTGCCCGCAGCTACGCACGCTCGACAGGCTGCGCCCCAAGTCCTCGGGCACTCCAACGCCCTCATGGGACCGCAACCATCAATTGAGGAACCCCCACGGCGAGCAACCACCTCCGCGAGAGCGCGCGCCGGATCAGACGCAAAAAAGGGCAATGCCGGCGCAGCTCCCCAGCTGCGCCGACATTTGTGCCGTCCGCCGTACCCCCGTCCCCACGGGGTTTCATGGGTGGATGTCCCCGCCCGGACCGCTCTTCCGGGCCTGGGGTCGCCGCTCAGCGCCCCAGCATCACGCCCACGGACGACGCCTGTGTGGCCACTGTCTCCCAGCCGTCGAAGACGAGCAGGAGCAGGACCGCCAGGGGAAGGGCCATCAGCGTCGCCACCAGGGGGTGGCGGCGGCCCTGACGGCGGGGGCGGAACGCGGCGTACACCCTGCGTCCCTCCGTGCGGAGCAGCGTCCGCGGTGCCGTGTGGGCCATGGTCCCTCTCCTGACCGCTCTCAGTTGTCGTTGGCAGCGGCGGGTGTCTGACCTCGGGGGACGAGTGCTGCACCCGCCGCTTGACCTCAAATCTAGGCGCGCGGCGCCCGCCGGGCGTCATGCCCTCGTACCGATTGGCGGGCCTCCCGGAGGATGAGCCGTGACCTGGGGAGTACTCCCCTGGGTGGAGACGACGGCCCGGGTCTCGGGGTCTTCCCTGAAGGGGTGCCCGTAGTGCCCCGGCTTTTCCGAGCCGTCCTCCCGGGGCACCGGCTGCTCGACCAGCGCCAGGACCCGGCTCGCCATGAACCGGGCCGTACGGACGACGGATCCTCCCCCCACTGCCCGAACGGCGTGGAGGGACCCCCACCGCGAAGTCACGTACTGGGGGACCCCCATCGCGTGACTTCGCTCACTTCCACGAGACCCCGGCGCACGGCCGGCTCCACCCGGCGGGCCGCCCTGCTCGCCACCACCTCGTACGTGCGCGTCGCGTCCCCTGCGTCCACGACCATCACCACGCCATCACCCTTCACGGGTTCAATCCCCCTTCCACGACGGGTGGTTGGGATCACAGGCAGCCCAAAGCCGTTCTGTCCACAGGCTCCCTGACCCTCTTTCAATTTCCCCACCCGGCACTGACAATCGATCAGGTCGAGAGGGCGCGGCCTCTGCGCGCCGACGGCCCTGGAAACGTAAGCTGTGGCTCGTCACAGGGACCGGGCAGCGGGGATGAACATGGCGATGATGCGCCTGAGGCGCGAGGACCCGCGCGTCGTCGGCTCGTTCAGGCTTCACCGACGGCTCGGCGCGGGCGGAATGGGCGTGGTCTACCTCGGCTCCGACCGGAAGGGCCAACGGGTCGCACTGAAGGTCATCCGGCCGGATCTGGCGGAGGATCAGGAGTTCCGCTCCCGCTTCGCGCGCGAGGTCTCGGCGGCCCGGCGGATCAGGGGCGGGTGCACGGCGCGCCTGGTGGCGGCGGACCTGGAGGCGGACCGGCCGTGGTTCGCCACGCAGTACGTGCCCGGACCCTCCCTGCACGACAAGGTGGCCGACGAGGGTCCGCTGAGCGCGGCGGAGGTGGCGGCGATCGGGGCCGCCCTGTCCGAAGGGCTGGTCGCCGTGCACGAGGCCGGGGTCGTGCACCGGGACCTGAAGCCGTCGAACATCCTGCTGTCCCCCAAGGGACCGCGGATCATCGACTTCGGCATCGCCTGGGCGACCGGCGCCTCGACGCTCACCCACGTCGGCACCGCGGTCGGCTCGCCCGGCTTCCTCGCCCCGGAGCAGGTGCGCGGCGCCGCCGTCACCCCGGCCACCGACGTGTTCTCGCTGGGGGCGACCCTGGCGTACGCGTCGACGGGCGACTCCCCGTTCGGGCAGGGCAGTTCCGAGGTGATGCTGTACCGCGTGGTCCACGAGGAGCCCCAGCTGCACGGCGTACCGGACGCACTGGCTCCGCTCGTGCGGGCCTGTCTGGCGAAGGACCCCGAGGAGCGGCCCAGCACGCTGCAGCTGTCGCTGCGGCTGAAGGAGATCGCGGCGCGGGAGGCGCAGGGCCTGGGCGACGTGCGTCCGCCCGCACCGCGCGCCGCCGAGGCGGACCGGCCGACCGGGCGGCTCGCCGACACCTACCCGGACCAGCAGCGCGGCACGTACCCGGACCAGCAGCGCGCGAGCTATCCGGACCAGCAGCGCGCGAGCTATCCGGACCAGCAGCGGGCCACCTATCCGGAGCAACAGCGGGCCCAGCGGCGTCCGCAGGGCTCCCCCGGTACTCCCGCCCCGCGTGGCGCCACACCTGCTGCGCGGGGCGGCACGCCGTCACGGACGGGCGGCACGCCCCGGGGCGGCAGCGCTCCGCGCGGGGGCGGTGCGTCTCCGCGGACCGGCGGTACGCGGCCGACGCCGACGTCCCGGAACGGTACCCGCCCGGGCAGCGGCGGCCGTCCCGTTCCGCGCGGCGGCACCGGGCGGCCGGGGCCGCGCGGCACGATGACCGGGCGGCGGCCCGCCAACCCTCGGCTGCTGCGCCAGCGGCTGTTCGTGTTCGTCGTGGTGACGCTGCTGGTCGCGCTCGGCATCGCGGCGGCGCAGGGCTGCCAGGGGCCGGCGCGGGGCCTCGACGGCGACGGGAGCGGCACACGGGTGCAGCGGGGGCACCTCCGGCCGGAGCGGCGAGACGCCCGGCCGGACCATCCGACGCCGGACGCGTCGCCGGGCCATCCGACCCTGGACGCGCGGCTGTTGTCCCCTCGGCACGAGTCGGTCCCCGACGTCAGGGCGTAGCGCGCCGCAACCCCGGCAGGATGCGCTCGAAGAACTCACGGTCGCCGTCGAAGACGGGGTCCAGAGCCAGGAACTCCTCCGGCGTGACCCAGCGGGCCTCTGCGACCTCGCCCGGGCCGGGGACCACCCCGGCGGGGCCGGGCTCGGCAGTCCACCAGTGCAGGCGGAGGGTGCCGTCGTCGGTCTGCGACTCCCAGACCTTCGCCGGCGGGGTGGCGTCCAGGCGGACGTCCTCGCGGATCTCCCGGACCAGCGCCTCCCGCCGGCTCTCGCCCGGTTCGACCTTGCCGCTGAGCGGTGCCCAGTGGCCGGGGCGGCGGGCGGCGGGGCCGCGGCGGATCACGAGCGCGCGGTCACCGCGCAGGAGGACGGCGACGATCGCCCCGCGCTGCGTTACCCCGTGCTCCTAGGGCTGCGGGCGGCCCGTTGCCACCGAGTAGAAGGCGACGGCGGCCGCGGCGCCCACATTGAGCGAGTCGACGCCGTGGGACATGGGGATGCGCACCCACTCGTCGGCGGCCACCAGGGCCTGGGTGGACAGGCCGTCACCCTCGGCGCCGAGCATCAGGGCGACCCGGTCCATGGTGTGCGGGGCGGCCTCGTCGAGGGTCTTGGCCTTCTCGTCCGGGGTGAGGGCGAGGAGCGTGAAGCCGGCCTCGCGGACCGACTCCAGCCCCTTGGGCCAGGTGTCGAGGCGGGCGTACGGCACGGAGAAGACCGCGCCCATCGAGACCTTGACGCTGCGTCGGTAGAGCGGGTCGGCGCAGTCCGGGGAGAGGAGGACCGCGTCCATGCCGAGCGCCGCGGCGGAACGGAAGATGGCGCCGATGTTGGTGTGGTCGTTGACCGACTCCATGACCGCGACCCGGCGGGCCGTCCGGAGCAGCTCGGCCGCCGTGGGCAGCGGTTTGCGCTGCATGGAGGCGAGCGCGCCGCGGTGCACGTGGTAGCCGGTGACCTGCTCGGCGACCTCCGGGCTGACCGCGTACACCGGGGCCGGGAGCTCGTCGATGACGTCGCGCATGACGTCGACCCACTTGGCGGACAGGAGCATCGAGCGCATCTCGTACCCGGCGTCCTTGGCCCGGCGGATGACCTTCTCGCCCTCGGCGATGAACAGGCCCTCGGCGGGTTCGCGCTTGCGGCGCAGCTCGACGTCGGTCAGGCCCGTGTAGTCGCGCAGGCGCGGGTCGTCGGGGTCCTCAACGGTGATGAGATCGGCCACAGGGTGATACTGCCTTGTCCTGGGTACGGTGCCAACGGCTCGGAACGGGTCGGGTTACCCGGGGTTACCCGGAGGCCCGTGGGCCCACCGTGACGACCTCGCCGATGACGATGACGGCCGGCGGCTTCACGTCCTCGGTGCGGACCGTCTCGGCGACCGTCGCCAGGGTCGCGTCGACGCGGCGCTGGGCGGCCGTCGTGCCCTCCTGGACCAGGGCGACCGGGGTGTCCGGGGACTTGCCGTGCGCCACGAGCGTCTCGGCGATCTTCCCGACCTTGTCGACGCCCATGAGGATCACGAGCGTCCCGGTGAGCCGGGCCAGGCTCGGCCAGTCGACGAGGGAGCGCTTGTCGTCCGGGGCGACATGGCCGCTGACCACCGTGAACTCGTGGGCCACTCCCCGGTGGGTGACCGGGATGCCCGCCGCGCCCGGGACCGAGATGGAGCTGGAGATGCCAGGGACGACCGTGCACGGAATGCCGGCCTCGGCAAGCGCCTGGACCTCCTCCATGCCGCGGCCGAAGACGAAGGGGTCGCCGCCCTTGAGCCGTACGACCGACTTACCCTGCTTGGCGTGCTCGATGAGGGCGTTGTTGATGGCCTCCTGGGCCATGTAGCGGCCGTAGGGGATCTTCGCCGCGTCGATCACCTCGACGTGCGGCGGGAGTTCGGCGAGCAGGTCGCGCGGGCCGAGGCGGTCGGCGATGACGACGTCGGCCTCGGCGAGCAGGCGGCGGCCGCGGACCGTGATCAGGTCCGGGTCGCCGGGGCCGCCGCCTACCAAGGCGACGCCGGGGGTGCGGGTGCGGTGGTGCGGGGCGACAAGAGTGCCGTCGCGCAGGCCCTCCACGACCGCGTCGCGGATGGCGGCGGTGTGGCGGGGGTCGCGGCCCTTGGCGTCCGTCGTGAGGACGGCGACCGTGACGCCCTCACTGTGGCCGGTCGCCGGGGTCCAGGCGGTCGCCGCGTCGGCGTCGTCGGAGCGGACGCACCACACGCGGTGGCGCTCCGCTTCGGCGGAGGCGGCGGCGTTCGCCTCGGGATCGCTGGTGGCGATCAGGGCGTACCAGGCGTCCGCGAGGTCGCCGTCCTCGTACGGCCGCTGCTTCCAAGTGATTTCGCCCGCGTCCGCCATGGCCTCGACCGAGGGGGTCGCGTCAGGCGATACGAGGACGACGTCCGCGCCCGCCGCGATGAGCGCCGGGAGGCGGCGCTGGGCGACCTGACCGCCGCCGAGGACGACCACGCGACGGCCAAAGAGGCGGAGGCCTACGGGGTAGGCGGGGTGTTCGGCCATGTGAGGTGCGGCTCCTCGTCCAGGCGGTACGAATGGGCGCTACGGCTCTGGAGCAGCCCTGAACGTGCGGATTTTAGAGGTGGGTTCAGCGTACGGCGGGGCCGGGGGGCGCGCAGGAGCGCATCCCCGCCGACCCCGGCCCCGGCCTTACTTCTCGGTGATGCCCGCCGAGTCGAACGTCGCCACCTCGTGCATGGCTCTCGCCGTGCTCTGGACCAGCGGCAGGGCCAGCAGCGCGCCCGTGCCCTCACCCAGGCGCAGGTCCAGGTCCACCAGCGGGCGCAGGCCCAGCTTGTTGAGCGCGGCCACGTGGCCCGGCTCGGCGCTGCGGTGGCCCGCGATGCAGGCCGCGAGCACCTCGGGGGCGATCGCGCGGGCGACCAGCGCGGCGGCGCCGGCGCTGACGCCGTCCAGGATCACCGGCGTCCGCAGGGAGGCGCCGCCGAGGAGGAGGCCGACCATCGCCGCGTGCTCGAAGCCGCCGATCGCGGCGAGGACGCCGATGGGGTCGGCCGGGTCCGGCTGGTGCAGCTCGAGCGCGCGGCGGACCACCTCGGTCTTGCGGGCCAGCGTCTCGTCGTTGATGCCCGTGCCCCGGCCGGTGACCTCGGCAGGGTCCGCGCCGGTGAAGACCGAGATCAGGGCCGCGGACGCCGTGGTGTTCGCGATGCCCATCTCGCCGGTGAGCAGCGCCTTGTTGCCGGCCGCCACCAGATCGCGGGCGGTCTCGATGCCGACCTCGATGGCCTTCTTGGCCTCCTCGCGGGTCATCGCAGGACCGGTGGTCATGTCGGACGTGCCCGCGCGGACCTTGCGGGGCAGCAGGCCGGGCGTGGCGGGCAGGTCGGAGGCGACGCCCACGTCGACGACGCAGACCTCGGCGCCCACCTGGCCCGCGAAGGCGTTGCAGACCGCTCCCCCGCCGAGGAAGTTGGCCACCATCTGGGCGGTGACCTCCTGCGGCCAGGGGGTGACGCCCTGGGCGTGCACACCGTGGTCGCCGGCGAAGATCGCGACGGCCGCAGGCTCCGGGATCGGGGGCGGGCACTGGCGGGACAGGCCGGACAGCTGCGCGGAGATGATCTCCAGCATGCCGAGCGCGCCCGCGGGCTTGGTCATGCGCTTCTGCCGCTCCCAGGCCTCGCCCAGCGCCTTGGCGTCCAGCGGGCGGATCTGCGCGACGGTCTCGGCGAGCAGGTCGTGGGGCTCCTCTCCGGGCAGCGCGCGACGACCGTACGTCTCCTCGTGCACGACCCAGGACAGCGGGCGGCGCTTGGACCAGCCGGCCTGCATCAGCTCGGGCTCGTCCGGGAACTCGTCGACGTACCCGACGCACAGGTAGGCGACGACCTCCAGGTGTTCGGGCAGGCCGAGGGCGCGGACCATCTCGCGTTCGTCGAAGAAGCTGACCCAGCCGACGCCGAGGCCCTCGGCGCGGGCGGCGAGCCAGAGGTTCTCGACCGCGAGCGCGGAGGAGTACGGCGCCATCTGCGGCTGCGTGTGGCGGCCCAGGGTGTGGCGGCCACCGCGGGTCGGGTCGGCGGTGACGACGATGTTCACCGGGGTGTCGAGGATGGCCTCGATCTTCAGTTCCTTGAACTGCTTCGCCCGGCCCTTGGGCAGCGACTTGGCGTACGCCTCGCGCTGGCGCATGGCCAGTTCGTGCATCGCGCGCCGGGTCTCCGCGGAGCGGATGACGACGAAGTCCCAGGGCTGGGAGTGGCCGACGGACGGCGCCGTGTGCGCCGCTTCCAGGACGCGGAGCAGCACCTCGTGCGGGATCGGGTCGCTGCGGAAGCCGTTGCGGATGTCGCGGCGCTCGCGCATCACCTTGAGCACGGCCTCGCGCTCGGCCTCGTCGTAGCCGGGCGCGGCCGGACCGGTGGACTGTTGTGCTTCTGCCACTGCGGCCGTGCTCTCTTCCTGTTCGGCGCCCTGGGTGTCCAGGTCGTCCGCGTTCTGTACGACTTCGGGTTCGAGCTCCTCGCCGGGCGCGGCGGGAGCGGTGTCGCCCCCGCGGGGGGCGGGGACCGTGACGAGGGGTTCCTGCGGGGCCGCGGAGAACTCGGGGGTCTCTCCGGCGAGTTGCTCCGCCGGCAGGCTCAGCGGCTGGGGTGGCGTCGGGGCCAGGTGCGGGGTGGTCGGCACCGAGCCCTCGACCGGCACGAACCGGCCCAGGGGCTGACCGGGCTCGGGCTCCAGGGTGGCTCCGCCCGGCAGGGGGGTGCCCTGGTTGTGCTCGCCCGGCGTCTCGCCCGCCGAAGCCACTGCTCCGGGTGCCTCGGCTCCGGCCGCCAGGCCGACCGGCTCGGCGGCGCCCGGCTCGGCGGCGCCCGGTTCGGCCGCCTGGGCGTGCGGGTCCGCCGGTGCGGTGGGCTGCTGGACCGCGGGGGCCTCCTGGACGTGCGCGGCGTCCGCCGGGAGCGCAGTCTGCGTCCCGTCGGCGTGCTGCGGGACCTCGGGGGCGGACGTCGCGTCGGCGGTGGGGACCTCGGCGGTGACCGGCGTGGGGGCGGTGTCGGGGGCGGACTGCTGTGCGGCCTGCGCGTTCGGGTCCGCGTCGGCCGGGGCGACGAGGCCGGACGCCTGCGGGACGCCCGGAATGTGGGCTGCAGGGTCCGGGATGTGAGCCGCCGGGGCGGCGGTGGACTCGGGCGCGTCCGCGCTGTGCGCGGCGGATTCCGTGCCGCCCTGCGGCGGAGCAGGGGTCGCCTCGCCCTGCGTCGGAGCAAGGGCCGCCGCTGCCTCCTGGGCGGGGTGTTCCCCCTCCCCAGCAGCCTGCCCGAGCTGCGCGTCCGGCGCCGGCTGCGGCGCCTCGGCGGGGTGCTCGGCGTGCGCGACCGGGTGAGCTGCCTCGGCCGTGAGGGGTGAGGCGGCGCCCGCGACGGGGAGCTCGTTGCCGTCGGCCAGGATCGGGATGGCGTCGGCCGGAGTCGCGGACCGGGGGGCGTCCGCAGCCCCGGGGAAGGACACGGCCTCGGGCACCCCCGGGGCAGGGGCAGCGGCGGAAACGTCGGGAACCTGCGCCGCGTCGAACCCGGGCACGGCCTCCGGCACCGGGGCGGCCTCGGTGGCGTGGTGGGCGTCGTGCACCTGCACGGCCTCGGGAGCCTGGCCGGTCTCGGCAGCCTGGGCGGCCTCCGGGCCCTGGCCCGTCCCGGCAGCGTGGGTCACCTCAGGGGCCTGCCCGGCTTGCGGGACGTGCACGGCCTCGAGCACCTGGCCGGTCTCGGCAGCCTGGGCGGCCTCCGGGCCCTGGCCCGTCCCGGCAGCGTGGGTCACCTCAGGGGCCTGCCCGGCCTGCGGGACGTACGCGGCTTCGGAGCCGTTCGCGGCATACGCATCCTCGGTCGCCCCCTCGGGGGCGTACCCGGCCTCGGGGCCCTGTCCGCCCACAGGAGCGGAGGCGCCCTCCGGGCCCTGCCCGGTCTCCGTGGCCTGCCCGGCCTCCGCCGCCTGCCCGGTCTGGCCGCCGTCCGGGCCCTGCCCGGCCTGCGCACCGTCCTGCCCGTGTGGGCCCTGGCCGTCGCCCGGCCCGTACGCGGCCTGGGCGCCGTCCTGCCCGCCCGGACCCTGCGCACCGTCCTGGCCCTGCGGCGCCTGCCCGGCGTCCGAAGCGTACGAGGCGGCGGGAGCGGCAGGAGCGGCACCGCCGGCCTGGGCCGCGAGCCGTGCCACGGCGGCCTGAGCCGCACCCCCCGGCTCCGCACCCGGAACAACCGTTTCGGCAGCCGGCGCCCCCGCGCCCACCGGCGTCGGCGGGGCCGCCACCGCCGCCTGGGCCTGGGCTCCCCACGGGGCCGCGCCCTGCGGGGCCATCTCGCGCAGCTGCGGAACATCGAGGTACTCGGGGCCGGTCGTCGGCGGCCCGGACTGCCGTACCGGCGCGCCCGCGGGGCCGCGGTCGGCCAGGGACCGGACCGGGCTCGCGGAGGTGTCGGGCACCGGCGGGCCGAGGTGCAGCGGCCGGCGCGGGGGCGTCGGCGCGGCGGGCATGGCGGGCGGCGTGGGTGTCGGGTTCGGGTGCCGGACGGCGCCGAGGTCGACGGAGCCGCTGTCGCGGCCGGACGTCTCGTGCGGACCCGGCTCGTGGACGGCCTCGACGATCGGCTCCGGGGCCGGTGGGGGCACTTCGTTGCCCCACGCGCCCTGGGAGCCCGGCAGCAGCAGGTCTTCGTCCTCGGCGGGGGTCTCGGAGAGGTAGGTGTACGCGCCGTGCGCGGGGACGCCCGGCTGCTCCACCATGCCTGCGTTCTCCGGCAGTCCCTCGCCCGGGACCTGGCCGGTGTCGGTCATGCGTACCCCTCGCCCATCGGTTTAGTGCTTCTACGACCAGCTCACCCGGAGCGGCGCACCGACCGCCCCGCAGTGAAGAACGAGCGTCCGTGCCCAGCGGCACGAACGACCCGCCCATAAAAGGCGACAAAGCCATTGAGTGGCATTGTCGCGGTCGTTCCGCCGCCGCGACAGCTTGATCCGCGACGGTCCGCTGTGGACTGCGCCACGTTGCGCGTACTCCGGTTCTGCCGTACCACACCCACCCCAAAACGGGCGTGTTTTCCGGACATTGACCGACCAAGCGCCGGGTGCCCGAGTGGGGTACGACGATCGGCCAGCCTACCGCGCGCAGTACGACAACAGGATCACGGGGCCCGCTCGGGCAGGACACCGCTGAGCAGGAACGCGACGCTCCGCTCCTTCTCCGTCCAGGCGCGGGTGTCGAGTTCGACGGACTGCAGCAGGGCGCATTCGACCAGGTAGCCGTGCTCGGAGAGGTCGCGGCCGACGAGTTCGGCCGCGTCGCGGGTCGCCGCATGCGTGACGATGCGCTGCGGGCGCCGGTCGGCGACCGCGGAGACCACGGCCGCTCCCCCGCCGCCGACGCGGACGACGTCCGGTTCGGGAAGGTTCTCCAGGATGTGCGGGGCGGTGCCGTGCACCACTTGCAGCTGGACGCCGAAGCGGCGCGCGGCCGACTCGGTGCGGGCGCAGGCCTCGAGGTCGCGGTCGACGGCGATGACGGCGGCGCCGCCGCGGGCGGCCTCGGTGGCGAAGGCGCCGCTGCCGCAGCCGATGTCCCACACGAGGTCGCCGACGCGCGGTCCGAGGCGGGCGAGTTGGGCGGCCCGGAGCAGATCAGTTTCGCCTTCGCCGAGTTCGCCGCCGTAGGCCTCGGCGGGTTGCGTCCAGCCGCGCGGCCCGGCGCCCGGGTCGCGTCCGGCGATCCAGCCGCCACCCTCGCCGGCGCCGGCCGGGCCGCCGATGACGATGACGACGTTCGGGTCGCGCCAGGTGTGGTCGGCGGCCTTGTCGGAGGTGACGACGGTGACCTGTTCGCGCTCGGTGCCCAGCTCCTCGCAGATGACGAAGGTGCGGTGGATCCCGTCGAGGAGCAGGCCGAGCTCGGCGGGTCCGGCGCCGGGGGCGGTCAGGACGGCGACTTTGGTGTGGGCGCGGCACACGTTCACCGCGCGTCGCAGGGTGCGCGGATGTGCGACGACCACGTGGGCGTCGTCCCAGGGCATCCCGGCGCGGGCGAAGGCGGCGGCCACGGAGGAGACGGCGGGGACGACCTCGACCTCGAGGCCGAACTCGGGTGCGCGCAGGGTCCGTACGACGCCGAAGAAGCCCGGGTCGCCGTCGGCGAGCACCACGGCGGTGCCGCGGTGGGCGGCGATGCGGCGCGCGGCGAGGGCAACGCTGCCGAGGCGGATGCGCTCGGCCGTGCGGGGCACCTCGGGCAGCGCCAGGTGGTGGGCGGCGCCCGCCACGAGGGTGGCGGCGCCGAGGGCGGCACGCGCCGCGTCGGTCAGCGGCGCACCGTCCCAGCCGATCACCGTGACCCGGTCGGCCATCGTCGTTCAGTCTCCAGGGGTTTTCGCAGGTCGTCAGGGGGCAGCTTGCACGCGGGCCCCGTGAGGGTACCTGGTCGAGCTGTACGGCACCGTGAGCGCGGGGTACGCGTCGGTTCGGCTTCCGTCAGTTCCAGTCGGAGAATGACGTGAAACCACCCGTGTCCGCCAGCTGCTCGCCCACGCCCTCCAGGTCCTCGGGAAGCAGACTCCAGATGATGAGGTCGGTGCGGACGTCGGTCCACTCGCCGTTCTGGCCTCTGGCGCGCGCTATCCAGGCGCCGCGCAGGACTCCCTCGCTGATGCAGCCGATCTTCTGCGCGACCTGCTGGGAGGCGGTGTTGTCGGCGGCGGTCCGCAGCTCCAGGCGCTCGAACTTCTGGTCGTGGAAGACCCACTGCGCGGTGGCGAGGGCCGCCTCGGAGGCGTAGCCCTCGCCGCGCGCCCAGGGGGCGATGACGTAGGCGATCTCCGTGGAGCGCACCCGCCAGTCGGTGTTCCTCAGGTGGACCGTGCCGACCAGGCGCTGGGTGAGGAACTCGGTGACGGCGAAGACGATGCCGCGGCCCTCGGCGCGTTCGGCGGGGGCGCATTCGGTGATCCAGGCGCGGGCGTCGGCCTCGGTGTAGGGCTGGGGCACGGAGGTCCAGGCGGTGACGAGCTCGTCGTTCATCATCTCGGCGAACGCCTCGATGTCCGACTCCTCGAAGGGGCGCAGTACCAACCGCTCCGTGCTGATGGAGACGTTGGGGAAGGTGCTAGTCATGCGCCGCTCCGTAACCTTCGGAAACCTTCAGGGCCTGCTGAACTGCCCAGCATGCAGCATGAAAGCACTGAACCGCACTACGGGGTCCTCCCCCACTGCCTGAAGGGCGTGGGGGTACCCCCCACCCGGTGAGGGAGCGGACCCCGTGCGTGGCGCGATACGCGGTATAAGCGACGTCAGCTGTAGGGCCTGTACGGACCGTACACGGATCAGAACGACGGGATGACCGAGCCGGCGTACTTGTCCTCGATGAACTTCTTGACCTCGGGCGAGGTGAGGAGCTTGGCCAGCTTCTGCACGCGCGGGTCCTTCTCGTTGCCCTTCTTCACCGCGAGGAAGTTGCCGTACGGGTTGTTCTTCGCCGACTCCAGGACGAGGGCGTCCTTGGCGGGCTTCAGGCCCGAGGAGAGGGCGTAGTTGCCGTTGATGACCGCGGCGTCCACGTCGTCCAGGGAGCGCGGGGTCTGGGCCGCCTCCAGCTCCTTGAACTTGAGATTCTTCGGGTTCTTGGCGATGTCCTGGGGGGTCGCTTCGCTGCCCACGCCGCTCTTGAGCGTGATCAGCCCGTTGGCGTCGAGCAGCTTGAGCGCGCGCGCCTCGTTGACGGTGTCGTTCGGGATCGCGACGGTCGCACCGCTCTTCAGTTCGTCGGCCTTCTTGACCTTGTGGGAGTACAGGCCGAGCGGCTCCAGGTGAACCGTGACGACGGGCACGATGTGGGTGCCGTTCTTCTTGTTGAAGTCGTCGAGGTACGGCTGGTTCTGGAAGTAGTTGGCACCGACGGACCCGTCCTCGGTCGCCGTGTTCGGCGTGACGTAGTCGGTGAACTCCTTGACCTCCAGGTCGAGGCCCGCCTTCTTCGCCAGGTTCTTCTTCACGAAGTTGAGGATCTCGGCGTGCGGAGTGGGGCTCGCGGCGACGACCAGCGGGCCGCTGGAGGCGGAGGAGGCGGAGGAGCTCTTGTCCGAGCCGCAGGCGGAGAGTCCGAGGGTGAGGGCTCCGGCGGCGAGGACAGCAGTGGTGATCTTGGCAGTGTTACGCACGAAAAGTGCCTTTCCTTACGTGGTGCGACCCCGTGTGGGGTGTACGGGGAAACTGAGGGGGTGCGGGGCTCGGCCTCGGCCTCGGGCTCAGGCGGCCTTGCTGACGTCGGCCGCCGCGGGCTCCTTGGTCTTCAGCAGCCGCAGCTTCGGCGCCGGCCCGGAGCGGCCGCCGCGCCGGTGCAGGGAGCGTGCCGCGTAGTCGCCGGCGAACTGGATGACGGAGATGACGACGGCGAGGATCGCCACGGTGATCCACATCAGCTCGGTCTCGAAGCGCTGGTAGCCGTAGCGGATGGCGATGTCGCCGAGGCCGCCGGCGCCGACCGTGCCGGCCATCGCGGAGTAGCCGATGAGGGCGACGATCGTGGTGGTCGTGCTGGAGATCAGCGAGGGCAGGGCCTCCGGTACGAGGACCTTGCGGACGACGGTCCAGGTGTTGCCGCCCATCGCCTGCACGGCCTCGACGAGGCCGCCGTCCACTTCGCGGACAGCCGTCTCGACCAGGCGCGCGAAGAAGGGGATGGCGCCGATGGCCAGCGGCACGATGGCGGCCTCGCGGCCAATGGTCGTCCCGGTGATCGTACGTGTGAAGCTCATCAGCGCGACCATCAGGATGATGAACGGCATCGAGCGGGCGACGTTCACGATCTGCCCGAGGACCTTGTTGGCGGCGACGTTCTGCAGCAGCCCGCCCCGGTCCGTGAGGACCAGCAGGATGCCGAGCGGAAGTCCGCCGACGACGGCGATCAGCGTGGACCAGCCGACCATGTAGAGCGTGTCCCAACACGCCTGGGACAGCAGCGGCTGCATCTCGGACCAGCTCACTTGGCACCTTCCTTCACCAGCAGGGGCTGCTGGGAGGTGCTGTCGACGACATCGATCTGGAGTCCCTGTTCGCGCAGGAACCCGATCGGCACCACGTTGTCCTCGTAGCGGCCGGGCAGTTCGATGCGCATCCGGCCGACCTGGAGGCCGCCGACGGTGTCGATGGCGGCGCCGAGGATGGAGATGTCGATGTTGTAGGTGCGCGACAGCTGCGAGATGACGGGCTGGGTGGCGGCCTCGCCGTGGAAGGTGACGTCGACGACGGTCCGGTCGTCGCCGGAGGCCTCGCCGCCGACCGGGAACAGCGCGGCGGCGAGCTCCGAGCCCGGGGTCGCGAGCAGCTCGCCGACCGTGCCGGACTCGACGATGCGGCCCTTCTCCATGAGGGCGGCCGAGTCGCAGATGCTCTTGACGACGTCCATCTCGTGCGTGATGAGCAGGATGGTCAGGCCCAGCTGCCGGTTCAGGTCGCGCAGCAGCTGCAGGATCGATCGGGTGGTCTCCGGGTCGAGGGCGCTGGTGGCCTCGTCGGACAGCAGCACCTTGGGGTCGCCGGCGAGGGCGCGGGCGATGCCGACGCGCTGCTTCTGGCCGCCGGAGAGCTGGGCGGGGTAGGCCTTGGCCTTGTCGGCGAGGCCGACGAGGTCGAGCAGTTCGAGCGCCTTGCGGCAGCGCTCCTTGCCGGAGTGGCCGAGGATCTCCAGCGGCAGTTCGACGTTGTCCTGCACGGTCCGGGAGGACAGCAGGTTGAAGTGCTGGAAGACCATGCCGATCCGGCTGCGCGCCCGCCGCAGCTCCTTGCCGGCGCGGGGGCCGCGGCCGGCGAGCGCGGTGAGGTCCTGGCCGGCGACGGTGACCGTGCCGGAGGTGGGGCGCTCCAGAAGGTTGATGCAGCGGATGAGCGAGGACTTGCCGGCGCCGGACTGGCCGATGACGCCGTACACCTCGCCTTCGCGGACGTGCAGGTCGACGCCGTCGAGGGCGGTGACCTCGCGGCCGCGGGAGTGGTGCGACCGGTAGATCTTCGTCAGGCCCGATGTGGTGATCACGTGGGTTTCCGTCACTGTCGAGTGCGCGGGCGTGGGTGTGCCCGGGCACGGGTGCTGCGGTCGGGGACGCGACACGGTTCTCGCGGTGGCGCTGAACCGGGGGAGAACTTGTGCGCGGGGTCCCCCCATGCCGTTCAGGCGGTGGGGGAGGCTCGGTCACGTACGGCATACGGCGCACGGACATGCCACGGCGTCTCGCTTCGGGGCGCGAGCTCAGGTGGTGCAGGGGCCCTCTAGAAAGCGCACATTCGACACATACAACGAGCACCGGGCGTCATGGTCGCCTCGGTCGCAAGGGTGCGGCTGCTCGTCGTGGTCATGCGTTCAGTAAAGCAGACGTGCGGTCCTGACCAAGAACCACTGTCCACATGCTGGACAACGGTGGACAGCCGTCGGCCGCGGACGACGGCCCCGGCTCCGGCGTGGGTGCCCAGTGCGGACACGGCGGAGAGCCCTTCATCACGCGGTCGGCGTCCAGCTCGTGCGCCTCCTGGGTTGTGGCCAATGCCACGGTGATCGTTCCGGCGGCGCGGGCGGCCCGGGACGACGTCCGGGGTCGGGCGCGGTGGGTCGTTCGGGCCGTAATAGGGTCGCAGCATGCTTGATGCCCTGACGCTGGTGACCGGCGTTGCCGCGTTGCTGCTCGCCGCCTGGTGCGGATGGGCGGCCTCTCGTGATCAGCCGACGAAGGACTGGCACTTCATCGGGATGGCCGTGGTCACGCTGCTGGCCGCAATCCAGCTGGTGATCGGGATCGTGGCGCTGGCGCGGGGCGAGAAGCCGGAGCAGGGCACGACGATCTTCGTGGCGTACCTGCTGGGCGCCTTCGCGTGCATCCCGGCGGCCGGCTTCATGTCGCTGGCCGAGCGGACGCGCTGGGGCTCGGTGACGGTCGCGGCCGGCGGTGTCGTCCTCGCCGTCCTCGAAGTGCGGCTCTATGACATCTGGGGAGGGTGAGGTGGCCACCACGCAGGAGAAGCCGGCGAAGACGCGGCTCATCAGCGGGCCCGGGATGCTGCTGGTCTGGCTGTACGGGGTGATGGTCGTCGGCGCCGTGTCGCGTTCCGTCTTCCAGATCGCGACCGATTTCGACCGGGCGCCGCTCGCCTATTCGCTGTCTGCCGTCGCGGGTGTCGTGTACGGCTTCATCACGTACTCGCTCGTGCGCGGCGGCGAAACCGCCCGCAGGGCGGCGCTGGTGTGCTGCGCCGCCGAACTCGCGGGGGTACTGACGGTCGGTACGTGGACTCTGGTCGATCCGTCCGCGTTCCCGGACGCGACCGTGTGGTCGGACTACGGCATGGGATACATCTTCATTCCCGTGCTGCTGCCGGTGTCGGCGTTGTACTGGCTGCGCAAGGCCCGGGCCAGGCAGACGGACGGCGCCTGACCGCTACGCCGTTGCCGCGTACGTCCCGGCCGGCTTCTCCAGGACGATCATCGGTACGCCGTCAGCACCCTGGGACGTGCCCACCGCCTCGTAGCCCACGCGGCGGTACAGGCGCAGGTTGCCCTCGCTGCGCTGCCCGGTGTGGAGGCGGAACTTCGTGGCGCCGCGTTCCTCGGCCAGCGCCGACTCGGCCGCGCGGAGCAGCCTGGCGCCGATGCCGTGACCCTGGAGGCGCGGGTGGACGCAGAGCTTGCCGATGGAGGCCGCGCCGTCCTCGGTCACACGGCCACGCACCGAGCCGACCACCTCGTCGCCGAGCCGCGCCACGAAGACGCAGTCCTCGGCGACCTCCTGACGGACCGAGCCGAGGGTTTGGACGAGCGGGTCGATGCGGTAGTTGCCGTACAGCGCCGCCTCGCTCTGGAAGCACAGGTACTGCAGCCTGAAAATCTGCTCCGCGTCCTGCTCGGTCGCCGCAGAGATGGTCACGCTCATGCCCATGTGCGCACGCCTCCCGCTCACCTGATCACCTGTCGTCCCTCACTCCTATCCCCGCGCTTCGCGGGCCGCAACCTCCGGTGTGAGCAATCGACGCAGACATCCCAGGCATCTGGAACGTTCCGGGCCAAGACTGCCCTGTGAGATACCCAACTCCCCTGCGATTTCCCGGTATGTGAGGTCCCTCGGCGACAGCAGCGCCTCCATCAGCCGGGGGCAGCGGCCCGGCAGACGGCGCACGGCGTCGCGCAGGGCGCGCCTGCGGACGGCGGCGAGGGCGAGTTGTTCGGGCCCACGGTCGCTGTCGTCGTCGGCGGGCTCGAGGTCGTACGGCCGCTCGATCCTGATCGTGCGGCGAGTGCGGCGCGCCTCGGAGCGGACGGCCTTGCGCAGCCAGCCCTGCGGGTCGTGCGGCAGGCCGTCCGCCTCCAGACGCTCCAGCAGGCGCAGCCAGACCGCCTGCTCCAGGTCGCCCGGTTCGGCTCCCGACGCATAGGCCTCGGCCGAGGCCTCGGCGACGAGCAGGGGGCGCAGTGCGGTGACCATGTTGTGCGTCATATGCAGCACGACGCGGCCGCCCCGGCGCAGGTTGCCGGAGCGGCCGGCGGTTCACCCCAAGCGGGGGCAGGCGGTTCAGCCGTTGACGAAGTCCTCGCGGGCGAGCAGGCCGGTGTCCGCGTTGTCGGTGAAGATGCCGTCGATGCCGGTCGCGAAGTACGCCTTGAACACGCCCAAGACGTCACCGTAGGCGTCCGCGGCCGTGCCCTTGCGGAACTTCGGCGGCAGGAAGGGGTTCTCGTTGCGGACGGTGTAGGGGTGCAGGATCAGGCCCGCGGCGTGGGCGTCGCGGACGAGGGTGCTCGGCGTGGTGAAGTTGCCGTCCGCGTCCTTGGGGATGACCAGGTCGACGGTCGGGCCGATGCCCTGGGCGTAGGAGGCGATCTCCTTCAGGCCCTTGGGGGTGATGAGGTCGGCGACCGTGCGCGGGTCGCCCGCCTCGACGAAGTCCCAGGGGCGGCTGTTCGCGCCGGACAGCAGCACCACGAGCGGGTTGCCGACGAGCTTGTTCAGGCGCTGGATGCTGCTCGGCTCGAAGGACTGCAGGATGACCGGCGAGTCCTTCTTGTCCTTGCCGTACTTGCGCAGCAGCTTGGCGACCCGCTCCTCCAGGCCGAGGCCCAGCTTGCGGAAGTAGGTGGGATGCTTGGTCTCGGGGTAGATCCACACCTGGCGGCCGCGCTTGCGGGTCTGCTCGTCCTGCCACTTCAGGACCTCTTCGAAGGTGGGGATCTCCCAGCGGCCGTTGTAGAGGGTGTTGTGCGGGCGGTTGGCCGGGATGCGCTCGACCGCGCGCAGCGTCTTCAGCTCGGCGAGGGTGAAGTCCTCGGTGAACCAGCCGGTGGTGGGCACCCCGTCGAGGGTCTTCGTCGTCCTGCGGTCGGCGAACTCCGGGTGGTCGGCGACGTCCGTGGTGCCGCCGATCTCCGGCTCGTGCCGACAGACGAGGTGACCGTCCTTGGTGGGCACCAGATCACCGGCCTCGACGACGTGGGCGCCCAGGTCGAGGGCGAGTTGGTAGGAGCCGAAGGTGTGCTCGGGCCGGTAGCCGCTGGCGCCCCGGTGACCGATGATCGTCGGCACGGGCAGGCTCTTCAGGCCGCCCCCGTGCCCGGCCGCCTCTCTCTGCGCGGCTCCGGCCGCGCCGGGCAGTCCGAAAATCGCTCCGCCCGCGCCGAGCACCGCGGCCCCGAGCAGCGCCCGGCGTCCGGTCCCGCGTGCCTGGTCGTCCGACTCCTGCGTCCCCATGACCGCCTCCTGCCGTCGTGTCGTCCGTGCGCGCCGATCGTAGGGGCGCGCACATGACACCCGGGAGACCTGGGCCCGAACACACGGGTGACGCGGGATGTCGTAAGGGACGGGATGTCTGACGCCCCGTCGGCATGACCGCACCCGGCGGGGGAAGTCGTTTCAGTGGTCGCGGCCGTCGCGGTTCCGCAGCGCGGCGAACCCCTCGGCCGTAATGAAGGTCTGCGCGGCATGGGCCCTGCGCCGTGCCTCGCGCAGTCCGCGCGTCGCCTGGGCCTCGAGCCGGCCGTGTCGGCGCTCCCGGCCCGGCGACGCCGGTCCCGGCGGACCAGAACCACCCCGGCGGCAGCCATGACCAGACAGAGAACGGCACAGAAGACCACCATGGGCATCCCGGCTCCCCCTCCAGGGCGGTACGCGACCTCCGTCACATCGTTCCGCCCCGGTTACCGGAGCGCAACGGGACGCCGTTGCAGGTAAACCTGCGTCAACAGTACGTAAGACGTGGTGTGCCCGATGTGCAATCCGCCCCGGGCCGCGAGTATCGTCCTCACCTGCACAGACTCACGCCGATTCCCTCGACACTCTTTTGACACCGGAGGGCCCGTTGTCCCGCTTCGCGCTCATCAAGGCAGTGCTCGGCCCGATCATGCGCCTGATGTTCCGCCCAAGGGTGGAGGGCGCGGAGCACATCCCGGGCGACGGTCCGGTCATCCTCGCCGGCAACCACCTCACGTTCATCGACTCGATGATCCTGCCGCTCGTCTGCGACCGTCAGGTCTTCTTCATCGGCAAGGACGAGTACGTCACCGGCAAGGGCCTCAAGGGCCGGCTGATGGCCTGGTTCTTCACCGGCGTCGGCATGATCCCGGTCGACCGGGACGGCGGCAAGGGCGGTGTCGCGGCGCTGATGACCGGCCGCCGGATCCTCGAGGAGGGGAAGGTCTTCGGCATCTATCCCGAGGGCACACGGTCTCCCGACGGCCGGCTGTACCGGGGGCGCACCGGCATCGCGCGGTTGACTCTGATGACCGGGGCGCCCGTTGTTCCCTTCGCCATGATCGGTACGGACAAGATTCAGCCGGGTGGGTCGGGGATGCCGCGTCCGAGCCGGGTCACCGTTCGCTTCGGCGAGGCGATGGAGTTCTCGCGGTACGAAGGGATGGACCGGGACCGGTATGTGCTGCGGGCTGTGACCGACTCCGTGATGGCTGAGGTCATGCGGCTTTCCGGTCAGGAGTACGTCGACATGTACGCGACGAAGGCAAAGGCGGCCTAGCGCCGGTCGGCGGGTGCGGGTCGGAGTCTGGCGTTCGGCGAGTGCGCGTCGGAGTCTGGCGTTCGGCGGGTGCGGGTCGGAGTCTGCCGTTCGGCGAGTGCGCGTCGGAGTCTGCCGTTCGGCGAGTGCGCGTCGGAGTCTGCCGTTCGGCGAACGTCGTCTGTGGCGGGTCGCGCAGCTCCCCGCGCCCTTGGCGGCGCTCCCCTACCGGCGCTTCAGAGCTTCTGTCCCCTCAGCAGGAACCACGCCGCCACCGCCGTCGCCAGCAACACCGCCGCGCCCGCGCCCGACGCGAGTTGCAGGCCGTGGACGAAAGACTCGCGAGCGGCGCTCAGCAGTGCCTCCGAGGTGTGCGTCGGCAGGCCCGCCGCCGCCTGCACCGCACCGCCCAGTGACTCGTGGGCCTTGGCCGGGGTGCCGGCAGGGCCGGTGAAGTCGCGGTAGACGCCGGTCACGATGGAGCCGAGCAGGGCGATGCCGAGGGCGGCGCCGAGTTCGTACGCCGTCTCGGAGACCGCGGAGGCTGCGCCCGCCTGTTCCTTGGGCACGCCGGCGAGGATCACGTCGGCGGTCACGGTGAAGGAGAAGCCGGCGCCGACGCCGACCACCAGCAGGGCCGTGCCGAGCTGCGGGTAGCCGGTCGACCCGCTGAGCATCGTCAGCGCGGCCAGTGCCAGGCCCACGGCGGCGAGTCCGCCGGAGACCACGGCCCGCACCGAGAAGCGCCGGGCCGCCCGGCCCGCGACCAGACCGGCCGCCACCGCACCCACCGCGGCGGGCAGTTCCGCCAGGCCCGCCTCGAACGGCCCTCTGCCCTGCACGAGTTGCAGGTACTGGGAGAGGAAGAACACCAGCCCGGACATGCCGAGGACGGTCAGCAGGTCGGCGAGGACGGCACCGCTGAAGCCCCGGTTGCGGAACAGCCGTATGTCCAGCAGCGGTGTCGGCAGGGTCAGCTGGCGGTGCACGAACCAGTACAGGGCGGCCGCGCCCAGGAGCGCCGGGGCGAGGGTCGCCCCGGTGAACCCGTGCGTGGCGGCCTCCTTCACCGCGTACACGACGGCGATCATGCCGACCAGCGACAGCAGGACGCTGATCAGATCCCACGGGCCCGGGTGCGGGTTGCGGGATTCGGGCAGGGTCCTGATGCCGACGAGGACGAGGACCACCATCACCGGCAGGTTGATCAGGAAGACCGAGCCCCACCAGAAGTGCTCGAGCAGGAATCCGCCGACGATGGGGCCGACGGCCGTACCGGCGGAGGCGGTCGCGCCCCAGATGCCGACGGCGAGGCTGCGCTCGCGGGGGTCGTGGAAGAGGTTGCGGATCAGGGCGAGCGTGGCGGGCATCAGGGTCGCACCCGCGACACCGAGCAGCGCCCGCGCCAGGATCATCATCTCCGGCGTCGTCGCGTAGGCGTTGAGGACGGAGACCGCGCCGAACGCCGTGGCGCCGCACAGCAGGATCCGCTTGCGGCCGATGCGGTCGCCGAGGCTGCCCATGGAGACGAGCAGACCGGCGATGACGAACGAGTAGACGTCACCCATCCACAGGAGCTGGGTGCCGGAAGGCCTCAGGTCCTCGCTGATGTACGGGGTCGCGAGACCGAGGACGGTAGCGTCGACGGCCACCAGCAGCACGGCCAGGACGAGGACGGAGAGCGCGAGCCAACGGCCCGGGCGCTGCTCCACCTTCGCCGCACGAGCCGGCTGCAGGGTGCTGGTCATGATTCCTCTCTTCGCAGTGCGCCGCCGAGCAGCAGCTCGACGATCATGTGGGTGAAGTCCTTGGAGGCCACCCGGCCTTCGGTCACGGCCCAGGCTCCGGAGGCCAGCAGGCCGTACAGCGCCTCGGTGAGCCAGGCGGGGGTGAGGTCGATGCGGAACTCCCCGCTCGCCTGGCCGCGCCGGAACAGGGCCGCGATCCGGTCGTCGATGCGGGCCCAGCCCGCGTTCTGCTCCGCGCCCTCGAACAGCTGGTTCTCGGTGTAGAGGAAGGAGAGCAGTCCGGCCGCCGGCTCGATCGCGCGCACCAGGCGTCGTACGGCGTCGCTCGCCGGCCCCTCGTCGAGGCACGCCGCATCCAGCGCGGCCTCGCACTCCGCGATGCCGAGCGACTCCAGCGCCCGCACGAGGGCGTCGCGCCCGGCGAAGTGGCGGTGCAGCGTGGCCCGGCTGATCCCGGCCGCCCTGGCGACCTCGTCCATGGTGGCGGTGGATTTCCGGGTGAGCAGGGCGGCTGCGCTGCGCAGCACCTGATCACGGTCGACGGCCATGAGACAACGGTACCCCACATGAGACATTCCTGTCTCACCTTAGGCATGCGCGTCTCATACGCCATGGCTCGGCGGACGTCCGGTCAGAAGGTGCTCAGTGCCAGGGCAGCTGTCCGCGCCGCTCCCAGTACGCGCGCGGCTCCTCGGTCAGGGTGGCGAGGCGGGCCAGCTGGTCCTCGTCGAGGTCGACGACCGCGGCATGCAGGTTGGAGGAGAGCTGGTCGACAGTGGCGGCGCCGGAGAGAACGATCCCGGCCCAGGGTCGGCTCAGGACCAGGGCGAGGGCCACCGCGTCGCAGCCGAGGCCCGTCTCCTCGGCCACGGCCTTCAAAGCCTGCGGGGCGTACGGATCGGCGAGCCGCCCGTTGGCCATGCCCTCCTTCACGATCACCGTGAGCCCGGCGTCGTGCGCCTCGGCGAGGGCGGGACCCGCCGAGGTCTCCAGGGCGTTGTACGTCGACTGGACGGTACGGAAGAGGGGCTCGCCGTCGACCGTCACGGCGAGGGCGGCACGGATGGCGTCGGCCTGGGCCGGGCCGCTGGTGGAGAAACCGATGGTGAGGCCCTGTGCGGCGGCCTCGGCCAGCTTGGCGTGCAGCTCCTTGTCGGTGAGGGCCGGGCTGTCCGGGGTCACCGAGTGGATCTGGTACAGGTCGAGCCGGTCGCCGAGCAGCGCGGCGGTCTCGGCGCGCTGCCGTTCGTAGGTGGCGGCGCTGTGGTCCTTGACCTCGTGCTGCTCGGCGTCGGTGCTCCAGCCCGCGGTGTAGGTGTAGCCCCACTTGCTGCCCACCACGACGTCGTCGATGTCGGGGCGGGCGCTGAGCCAGTCGGCGAGGAACTCCTCGGAACGGCCGTAGGAACGGGCGACGTCGAAGTAGCGGACGCCCTGGGCGTAGGCGGCGTCCAGGAGTTCGTGGGTGCGCGCGCGCAGGGCGTCGACGGTGCGGTGAGCCGGGAGGTCCCGCTCGCGGCCGAGGTTGATGTAACCGGGGCGCCCGACGGCGGCGAGCCCCAGGCCGATGTGGCAGGTGGGAGTCGTGGCTGAGGCCAGTCGGGCGAAGGGCATCACGGGCTCCGTTCGGTCGGCTCCTTGCGGCTCCGGACCAACGTAACCTGCGGTGCCCCTGGGACACCCGGCCTGCTACTTCTTCTGCTTCGCCGCGGCCCACGCGTGCTGCGCCGCCACGTCCGCCTTCACCTCGGCGAGCTGGACGGCGACCGCGCTCGGGGCCGTACCGCCACGGCCGTTGCGGGAGGCGAGGGCGCCGGGGACGTTGAGCACCGTCCGCACCTCGGGGGTCAGGTGGGCGCTGATCTTCGCGAACTGCTCGTCGGTCAGCTCGTCCAGCTCCTTGCCCTCGGCCTCGGCGACCTTGACGCACTCTCCGGCGACCTCGTGCGCCACCCGGAACGGCACGCCCTGCTTGACCAGCCACTCGGCGATGTCGGTGGCGAGCGAGAACCCGGCCGGGGCCAGCTCCTCCATGCGCTCGCGGTTGACGGTGAGGGTGGCGATCATGCCGGTGAAGGCGGGGAGCAGGATCTCCAGCTGGTCGCAGGAGTCGAAGACCGGCTCCTTGTCCTCCTGCAGGTCGCGGTTGTAGGCGAGCGGGAGCGCCTTCAGCGTCGCCATGAGACCCGTCAGGTTGCCGATCAGGCGGCCGCTCTTGCCGCGCGCCAGCTCGGCAATGTCCGGGTTCTTCTTCTGCGGCATGATCGACGAGCCCGTCGAGAACGCGTCGTGCAGGGTCACGAAGGAGAACTCCTTCGTGTTCCAGATGATGATCTCCTCGGCGATCCGGGAGAGGTTCACGCCGATCATCGCGGTGATGAAGGCGAACTCCGCGACGAAGTCACGGGAGGCCGTGCCGTCGATGGAGTTGCCGACGCTGCCGTGCTCGAAGCCGAGGTCCTTGGCCACGGCCTCCGGGTCCAGGCCGAGGGACGAACCGGCCAGCGCGCCCGACCCGTACGGCGACACGGCCGTCCGCTCGTCCCACTGGCGCAGCCGCTCCGCGTCCCGGGACAGGGACTGGACGTGCGCGAGGACGTGGTGGGCGAAGAGGACCGGCTGGGCGTGCTGGAGGTGGGTGCGGCCGGGCATCGCCACGTCCGGGTGAGCCTCGGCCAGGCCGATCAGTGCGTCCTGGAGGTCGGCGATCAGGCCGCCGATGATCCGGGCGTGGTCGCGCAGGTACATGCGGAAGAGGGTGGCCACCTGGTCGTTCCTCGACCGGCCCGCGCGCAGCTTGCCGCCCAGCTCCGGGCCGAGTCGCTCCAGCAGGCCCCGCTCCAGGGCCGTGTGCACGTCCTCGTCGGCGATCGTGCCCACGAAGGAGCCGTCCGCCACGTCCGCTGCCAGCTGGTCGAGCCCCGCCAGCATCCGGTTCAGCTCGTCGTCCGTGAGCAACCCCGCCTTGTGCAGCACGCGCGCGTGCGCACGCGAACCGGCGATGTCGTAGGGCGCGAGCCGCCAGTCGAAGTGGACGGACGCGGACAGCTTCGCCAGGGCCTCGGCGGGACCGTCGGCGAAACGGCCGCCCCACAGCCGTACGTCACCGCTGTTGCTGCTCACTTGCTTGCTCCTCGGAGGATGTGGATGTGCCACCGCCTCCCCACGTCAGGAGTGAGGAGGCGGCTGTCAGGCTAGTGCGTGTGAGGTGTCTTTCAGGCCGTACGCAGGGCCTCGAACGGCCCTACGCCAGGTCCCGCTTGGCGGCGATCTTCGACGACAGGCTGTAGATGTCGATGAAGCCCTTGGCGGCGGACTGGTCGAACGTGTCGCCCGTGTCGTAGGTCGCGAGGTTGAAGTCGTACAGCGACTCCTCGGAGCGCCGGCCGGTGACGACCGCGCGGCCGCCGTGCAGGGTCATGCGGATGTCGCCGGAGACGTGCTGGTTGGCCTCGTTGATGAAGCCGTCCAGGGCGCGCTTGAGCGGGGAGAACCACAGGCCGTCGTAGACCAGTTCGCCCCAGCGCTGCTCCACCTGCCGCTTGTAGCGGGCGAGTTCGCGCTCGACGGTGACGTTCTCCAGCTCCTGGTGGGCGGTGATCAGGGCGATCGCGCCCGGAGCCTCGTACACCTCGCGGGACTTGATGCCGACGAGGCGGTCCTCGACCATGTCGATCCGGCCGACGCCCTGGGCGCCGGCGCGCTCGTTGAGCTGCTGGATGGCCTGCAGGACGGTGACGGGCTTGCCGTCGATGGCGACCGGGACACCCTCCTTGAAGGTGATGATCACCTCGTCGGCCTCGCGCGGGGTGGCCGGGTTCTGGGTGTACTCGTAGATGTCCTCGATCGGGGCGTTCCAGATGTCCTCGAGGAAGCCGGTCTCGACGGCGCGGCCGAAGACGTTCTGGTCGATGGAGTACGGGGACTTCTTGGTGGTCGCGATCGGGAGGTTCTTCTCCTCGCAGAAGGCGATGGCCTTGTCACGGGTCATCGCGTAGTCGCGGACCGGGGCGATGCACTTGAGGTCGGGGGCGAGGGCGACGATGCCGGCCTCGAAGCGGACCTGGTCGTTTCCCTTGCCGGTGCAGCCGTGGGCGACCGTGGTGGCGCCGTGCTTCCTGGCGGCGGCGACGAGGTGCTTGACGATCGTCGGCCGGGACAGGGCGGAGACCAGCGGGTAGCGGTCCATGTAGAGGGCGTTGGCCTTGATCGCCGGGAGGCAGTACTCGTCGGCGAACTCGTCCTTGGCGTCGGCGACCTCGGCCTCGACGGCACCGCATGCGAGCGCGCGCTTGCGGATGACGTCCAGGTCCTCGCCGCCCTGGCCGACGTCGACCGCAACGGCGATGACCTCGGCGCCCGTCTCCTCGGCGATCCAGCCGATGGCGACGGAGGTGTCCAGACCGCCTGAGTAGGCGAGTACGACGCGCTCGGTCACGGGTTTCTCCTCACAGTGCATTCGCTGGTATGCATGAGTATGCAGAACTCTGCATGGTTCGTCAATCTCCGGGCGTGACGACCGGGGGCACGCCGGGACGACCGCGGGATACGAAGGGGATGTGCAGAACTCCCTGAACGCGAGAAACCGCTTTCTCGTATCTCTCGCCGAACGCCGGCGCCGCGTTTGCAACCGACGACACTCCCGACCCGAGTGAGGCATCTGCATGTCCAGGGCTCTTCCGAAGTACAACAAGCGCCGCGTCGCGATCATCGGCGGCGCCGCCGCGGTAGTGCTGTCCGGAGCGGTGATCGCCGGCTCCGCCCTCGCCGGGGGGACGTCCGTGGGCAGCGGCCACAGCGCCCGGACCCTTGCGGATCCCGGCACGATCACGTGCCCGGACGTCACGTCGCAGCTCCTCGCGATCCCCGCCTCCGCCCAGGCCGAGGTCGACCGCAACCTGGCGCTCCTGGACACCCAGATCCAGGAGGCCGACAAGCGCCTGGTCGACACCGTCGGCCAGGGCGGCCCCAACTTCGTGCAGAACGCGATCCTCGGCCCGCTCAAGGACAAGCGGGTGGCGACGATCAACCGGATCGCGACGGCGATCGGCCGGACGGCCGCCAAGCCGCAGGGCCTGGACTCGCTGGCGCCCTGCACCCTCAACCAGGGCGGCACCGCGGGCAACACGGGCGGCGCCGCAGCCAACACGGGCGGCGCCGCAGCCAACACGGGCGGCGCCGCGAACACGGCGACGGCCACCCCGAGCGGGGCCGCATCCGCCACGGCCACACAGCAGGCGGGCGGGAACACGGGCAGTTCCGGCGGCAGCACCGCGGCGGGCACCATCACCTGCCCCGACGTGAAATCGCAGCTCACCGCGGTCCCGGCCTCGGCCCGGGCCGAGGCCGACCGCAACCTCGGCCTGCTCGACACCCAGATCCAGGAGGCCGACAAGCGGCTCGCCTCCTCGGTCGGCCAGGGCGGGCCCAACTTCGTGCAGAACGCGATCCTCGGCCCGTTGAAGGACAAGCGCGTGTCGACCATCGACCGCATCGCGATCGCCATCGGCCGGACGGCCGCCAAGCCGCAGGGCCTGGACTCGCTGGCCGCCTGCACGCTCACCAAGTGAGGTGACAGGCAGCCGTGGCCGCCCCGAGAAAGCGCCGGCCGGGGCGGCCGCGGTGGCGGCCACGGCCGGGGGCACCTCCGCGCACCTCGGACGAGGCGCATCGGGCAATTCCTTAGACAGGCGAAAGAAGTCCCTCGATAATCGTCAGCCATGGGAAAGAGCTATGAGCGCATAGACGGCAGGCTCCGCACGTTCATCGAGGAACAGCCCCTTTTCTTCACCGCGACCGCTCCCCTGTCCGGCGACGGGACTGTCAACCTCTCCCCCAAGGGTCTGAAGGGTTCCTTCGCGGTGCTCGACGAGCACACCGTGGCCTACCTGGACTTCGCCGGGTCCAACGCCGAGACGATCGCGCACCTGCGGGAGAACGGCCGGATCACCCTCATGTGGTGCGCCTTCCAGGGCCCGCCCAACATCGTGCGCATCCACGGCCGCGGCGAGCCGGTCTTCCGCAACGACCCGCGCTTCACGGAACTCCTCACCCACTTCCCGGACATCGACCCGGCCCCGCACGGACTGCGCGCCGTCATCGTCGTACGCGCCGAACTCGTCCGGGACACCTGCGGATACGCGGTGCCCTTCATGGCGTACGAGGCGGACCGCGACCTGCACGGCAAGCGCTTCGCGCGCGAGGACGACGCCTCCCTCAGCGAGTACTTCACCAAGAAGGAGCACGTGGCGACCAGCCTGGACGGACTACCCGGGCTGCCGTTGCCGCTGCCGCCGTCTACGGTCTGAGGCATGCGCCCTGGTGTCGTCACCGCCCTCGTGTCCGTCTCCTTTTTCACGCTCGGTGCCGCGCCCGGCGGCGAGCCGCCGTTGCCCGCGCGGCTGACGGACACCGGCGGCGGCACCCAGCTGATCACGGCCGAGGCGCCGCGGGCTGACGCCCCGTCGGGCACGGTCACCTGGTGGGACCGGCGGGACGGGCAGTGGGTGCGGACCGGTTCGGCACCGGCCCGCTTCGGCGCCGGGGGACTGGTCGAGGGGGCGTCACGCAGGCAGGGGACGAACACGACGCCGGCCGGGCTGTACGACCTGCCGTTCGCCTTCGGCACCAAGGCGGCGCCGGGCGGGACGCGCGTCCCGTACCGGCGGGTGCACGAGGACTCCTGGTGGTGCCAGGACAACGACTCCCACTCCTACAACCGCTGGACCGAGCCCCGCCCGTCCGACTGCCGGGCCGCCGAGTCCGAGCACCTCATCACGTACGCAACGCAGTACGCCCACGCACTCGTCATCGGCTTCAACTACCAGCGTCCGGTACGCGGTCGCGGCGCCGGCATCTTCCTGCACGTCAACGGGCGGGGGACGACGGCCGGTTGCGTGTCGGTGCCGGAGGAGGCCATGCGGCGGATCCTTGCGTGGGCCGACCCCGCGCGTCGGCCGCACATCGCGATCGGGACGGCGGGAGGGGCGACGGCGATCACTCGGTACTGACGGTGCCCACGGGCAGCTGCACCGTGAACGTCGTCGATCCCGATCGGCTGTCCAGCCCCACGCTGCCCCCGTGCGCCTCCGCCACCGCCGCCACGATGGACAGGCCCAGGCCCGCTCCGCCGCCGCCCGGGGCCTCCGTGCGGCGGCGGTCGGCGCGGGTGAAGCGTTCGAAGACGCCGGGCTGGACCTCCTCCGGGACGCCGGGGCCGTCGTCGTGCACGTGGACAGTGGCCGTCGCGCTGTCGCTCTCAGGTCACCGTCACTTTGGTGCCAACGGGTGTATGCAAACGCGCGTTGGCCAACAGGTTGGCCAACACCTGTTGGAGCCGGTGGGCGTCGCCGGTCACGGTGACCGGCTCCTCGGGCAGCTCGAGCGTCCAGCGGTGCTCGGGGCCCGCGGCGCGGGCGTCGGCCACCGCGTCCAGGACCAGGCGGGTGAGGTCGACCGGGCGGCGTTCCAGGGGGCGGCCCGCGTCCAGGCGGGCGAGGAGCAGCATCTCGTCGACCATCTCGCCCATGCGGGCGGACTCGGCCGCGATGCGTTCCAGCGCGCGCGTGACCTCCGGCGGCACCGGCCCCGGGTGCAGCAGCGCGAGCTCCACGTGGCCGCGGACCGAGGCGACCGGGGTGCGCAGCTCGTGGCTGGCGTCGGCGGCGAAGCTGCGCAGCCGCTCCTCGCCGGCGTGCCGTTCGGTGAGCGCGTCCTCGACGTGGTGGAGCATCCGGTTGAAGGCGGCGGCGACCCGGCCCACCTCGCCGCGCGGGTCGGACTCCGGGGCCCGCGGCGACAGCGCCACCTCACCGCTGGCCAGCGGCAGCTCGCTGACCCGGGTGGCGGTCGCGGCGTGCGGTGATTCCCGCGATGCGGTCCTCCACCGCGTCCCGCGCGGTGAGGAACAGCACACAGACATCCGGCTTCACCTCGTGCAGCGAGCGCAGCACGGCGAAGCCGTCGGTGTCCGGGAGCATCACGTCGAGGACGACCGCGTCGGGCAGCAGGTCGCGCGCCTCGGCGACGGCCGAGGCCCCGTCGCGCGCCGTGCGCACCTCCCAGCCCTGGTAGCGCAGGGCGCCGGAGAGCACCTCGGCGAGGTCCGGGTCGTCGTCGACGACGAGCACGCGCACGGGCGTGCCGTCGGGGCGGGCGAGGGCGGGGAGGCGGGGGCGGGCCAGGGCGGAAACAGAGGGGCGGGGTGCGTTCATGACCCTTCCAGCATCTCCCGCCGCGCGACCTCTCCGCGACGCCCGTCTCTGAGTTTCCTGTGAGCGGCCGCTCTGAGTTGCCGTGAGCGGCCGCTCTGAGTTGCCTGTGAGGTGGCCGCGCGGATCCCGGGTTTCAGAGCGCTCTCAGAGGTTCGCCCCGCACAGTTGCGTCCCGGACAGGCGAAAGGACGCACACCCATGACGACGGTGTACGAGCGGCGGGCGGCACCGCCCGTACCACTGACCACCAGGCGCTCCCCGGCGGGAGCCGTGCTCGCGGCACTGTGGGCCGGGGCCGCCGCGGTGGTCGCCCTGTGGTGGTACGACACGGCGTCGGTCGTGGGGGCCGCGGGCTGGCTGACCGGCGCCGGACGGATCGCGGGGCTGCTGTGCGGGTACGCCTGCGCGGTACTCGTCGGGCTGATGGCCCGCGTGCCGCTGCTGGAGCGGCGGGTCGGCTCGGACCGGGTGGCCCGCTGGCACGCGATGGCCGGCCGGTACACGGTCTGTCTGCTGGTCGCGCACGTCGTGCTGATCCTCGCCGGCTACGCCGCCCAGGACCACGCCCCGATCCGGCACGAGGCGGTGACGGTGGTCCTGGACTACCCGGAGATGCTGAAGGCCACCGCCGGCACGGTCGTCCTCCTCGCGGTCGGCACCACCTCGGCGCGTGCCGTGCGCCGCCGCACCAGCCACGAGTTCTGGTACTACGTGCACCTGCTCACGTACGCGGCCGTCTTCCTCGCCTTCGGCCACCAGCCGGCGCTGGGCAACGAGTTCAACGGGCACGCGGTGGCCACGGCCGCCTGGTACGCGCTGTACCTCGGCGTCGCGGCCCTGGTGCTGTGGTTCCGGATCCTGGCCCCGGTGCGGCTCAACCTGCGGCACCGCCTGCGGGTCGACTCGGTGCACAAGGAGGCGCCGGGTGTGTACTCGGTCGTCGTGCGCGGCCGCCGGCTGGACGAACTCGGCGCTCTGCCGGGGCAGTTCTTCCGCTGGCGGTTCCTGGCCGAGGGCATGGGCTGGACGTCGACGCCGTACTCCCTGTCGGCGCCGCCCCGCCCGGACCTGCTGCGCATCACGGTCAAGGCGCTCGGCGACCACAGCGCGGCCGTCCCGCTGCTGCGGCCCGGCACCCGGGTGTGGGCGGGGGCCCGTACGGGTCCCTGACCGCCGACCGGCGCACCGCGCACAGGTCGCTGCTGATCGCCGGAGGGGTCGGTATCACCCCGCTGCGGGCGCTGTTCGAGACCCTGCCCGGTGACGTCACCCTCCTGTACCGGGCGCGCACGGCGGAGGACCTCGCCCTGGGCGGCGAGTTGGAGGCCATCGCGCGGTGGCGCGGGGCGCGGGTGCTGTACGCGCTCAACGGCCCGCGGGGGGAGCGCCCCCTCTTCACCGTCGAGTCCCTGCGGGGGGCCGTCCACGACCTCTCCGGGCACGACGTGTACCTCTGCGGTCCGCACGCCTTCGCCCAGGACCTGTACGAGGTGCTGCGCGCCGCCGGGGTGCCGGACCGCCGTATCCACCACGAGTCGTTCGAGCTGTGAGGCCCTGTTGCACGCGTTGAAGAAGAACCGTCCGCTGCGCCGCGTCGTGCTGGCGAGTGCCGCCACCGTCTCCGGGCTCGTGATGCTGCTGTCGCTGAAGCCGCACACCCCGCCGGAGATCGCCGCGGCCCCTGCCCCGGCCCCGTCCAGCAGCTCGGGTGCCGCGGCCGGTTCCGGCGGGTCCGGCGGGTCCGGCGGGTCGTCCTCCAGCGGGAAGAGCACGGGCACCAGGACCGTCACCGGGCAGACCGTTCAGACGCGTTGGGGCCCCGTCCAGGTGCGGATCACCGTGAAGAACGGCAGGATCACTGACGTCACCGCGGTCGCCTACCCCTCGGAGAACCCGCGGGACCAGCAGATCAACAGCTACGCGATCCCCCGGCTGCGGAGCGAGGCCCTCACCGCGCAGAGCGCCAGCATCGACACGGTCTTGGGAGCGACGTACACCAGTGACGGTTACCGCCGGTCACTCCAGTCCGCACTGGATACGACAGGACTCTGAACGCTCGGCCGCCGTGGCACGTATCTCTGGGCCAAGGGACCACGCCACCACCCCCCTTGCCCCCGTCCACGGAGGAACCGTGACCACCACGCTCGCAGGAGGCCGCGCCGCCCGGCGCCAGACGATGCGTCGCATCCGCCCGCGCCGCTCCCCCGCCGTCCCGCTGCTGCTCGCCGTGTGGGCGGGCGCGGCGGGCGTCATCTGGCTGTGGTGGATGAACACCCCGTCCATCGCCGACACCAACGGAAAGATCCTCAACGCGGGCCGGATCACCGGCCTGCTCGCCGGCTACCTCATGGCGCTGGTCGTGCTGCAGATGGCGCGCGTGCCCGCCCTGGAACGCCGGGTGGGCTCCGACCGTGTGGCCCGCTGGCACGCCATGAGCGGCCGCTACACGCTCTGCCTGGTCATCGCGCACGTCTTCCTCACCATGTGGGGCTACGCGCTGCAGGCGGGCAAGTCGCTCGGCGACATCGTCCAGCAGACCATCGACTCCATCAACCAGCTGCCCGATATGGGCAAGGCGGCCATCGGCACCGGTCTGCTGCTGCTCATCGGGCTCGTCTCCATCGGCGGTATCCGCCGCCGGATGCCGTACGACACCTGGTACCACGTGCACCTGTTCACCTACGTGGCGGTGTTCCTGACGTTCTGGCACCAGATCAGCACCGGCAACGACTTCGCCGTCGAGCCGACCGCCAAGACCTTCTGGTACGGGCTGTACGGCGCGGTGACCGCGTTGGTGATCTGGTACCGGATCCTCACCCCGATCCGGCTGAACATACGCCACCGCATGCGGGTCGAGGCGGTGATCGAGGAGACGCCGGGGATCGTGTCGGTGCTGATCCGCGGGAAGAAGCTGCACCGCATCGGCGCGGAGGCCGGTCAGTTCTTCCGCTGGCGGTTCCTGGCACCGGGCATGCGGTTCAGCTCGCACCCGTACTCGCTGTCGGCGGCCCCCCGCCCGGACCTGCTGCGCATCACCGTGAAGGCGATCGGCGACCACAGCGCCCGGCTGCGCGAGCTCACGCCCGGCACCCGGGTGTGGGCGGAGGGCCCGTACGGGGCGCTGACGGCGGCCCGGCGCAGCCGCGGCAAGGTGCTGCTGGTCGCGGGCGGCGTCGGGATCACCCCGATGCGGGCCCTGTTCGAGACGCTGCCCGGCGCGGCCGGCGACATCACCCTGCTCTACCGGGCCAACAGCACCCAGGACCTGGCCCTGTGGGACGAGCTGGCGAAGATCGCCGACGAGCGCGGGGCCCGGCTGATGTACGCGGTCAACAGCCCGGACGGGGAGCGGCCCGACATCTCCGCGGAGTCCCTGCAGCGGAAGATCCCCGACATCGACCACCACGACGTCTTCCTGTGCGGGCCACCCGGCTTCGCGCAGTCGGTGTACGAAGCACTGCGCGGCGCGGGAGTTCCCGCCCGCCGCATCCATCACGAGTCGTTCGAGATGTGAGCGACGGGAACGTTCGGGACCTACCGACTCACGGGAAATCAGGAGCTCAGGAGCGATGAGGAAGAGCCACCCCATCCGGCGTGCCGTGCTCGCGGGCGCCGCCACCGTGTCCGGCATCGTGCTGCTGCTGTCGCTGAAGCCGACGTCCGACCCGGCCTCCGCGTCGGCGGCGGGCGGCGCGGCACCGCAGCAGACCGCGGCGGCGCAGGAGTCGCCGCAGGGCGGCGCGCAGGCCGCCGGGACCGGCACGGTCACCGGGAACGTGGCCCAGACCCAGTACGGGCCGGTCCAGGTCCGTCTCACGGTGAGCAACGGGAAGATCACCAAGGCGGAGGCGGTGCAGGCGCCCAAGGGCGGCGTCAGCGACCAGAAGACCGCCCTGGCCGTCCCCAAGCTCAACCAGGAGGCGGTGGCGGCCGGCAACGCGCAGATCGACGCGGTGTCCGGGGCGACGTACACGAGCAGCGGGTACAAGCAGTCACTGCAGTCGGCACTGGACAAGGTGAAGGCGAGCGGCTCCTCGTCGCAGAGCGGCAGCGGCAGCGGCGGCTCGGCGTCCGGCTCCGGTGCCGCCCGGGCCCGTACCGTCACCGGCAAGGTCGCCCAGACCCAGTACGGGCCGGTCCAGGTCCGGATCACGGTCAGCAACGGGAAGATCACCAAGGCGGAGGCGGTGCAGGCGCCCAAGGGCGGCGTCAGCGACCAGAAGACCGCCCTGGCCGTCCCCAAGCTCAACCAGGAGGCGGTGGCGGCCGGCAACGCGCACATCGACGCGGTGTCCGGGGCGACGTACACGAGCAGCGGGTACAAGCAGTCGCTGCAGTCGGCACTGGACCAGGCCGGTGGCTGAGGCCGTGGCCGAGTCGGCGGAAGCTCCCGCCGCGGTGCGTCATGCGGAGGAGGTCATGGGGACCGTCTTCTCCTTCGACGTCCGCGGCGGGGAACCCCGTGCCGTGCAGGCGGCGCTGCGCGAGGCGGTCGCCGGGCTGCACCGGGTCGACGAGGTGTTCAGCACCTACCGCGACGACAGCCAGATCTCCCGGCTGATGCGCGGCGAACTCACCGTCGAGGAGTGCGACCCCGAGGTCGCCGAGGTGCTCGCGCTCGGGGCCGAGGTCGAGCGGGTGAGCGACGGCTGGTTCAGCCTGCGGTACCAGGGGCAGCTCGATCCGACGGGGATCGTCAAGGGCTGGGCGGCCGAGCGGGCGGCCCGGCGGATCGCGACGGCCGGGGTGAGCGGGGTCAGCGTCAACGGCGGCGGGGACGTCCAGCTGCTCGGCGCGCCCGAGCCGCAGCGGCCGTGGCGGGTCGGAGTGTCGGATCCGCTCCGTCCGGGCGGGCTCGCGGCGGTGGTCTCGGCGGCCGGCGCGGAGGAACTGGCCGTGGCGACCTCCGGGACGGCGGAGCGCGGTGCGCACATCGTGGACCCGCGCACGGGCCGCTCCGCGGTGACCGACCTGGTGGCCGTGACCGTGGTGGCCCCTCGTCTGACCTGGGCGGACTGCTGGGCGACGGCCGCGTTCGCGATGGGCTCGCGGGAGGGGCTGGCCTGGCTGGAGTCCCTGCCGGACGTGGAGGCACTGCTGATCACGGCGGGCGACGAAGTGCGGTGCACCGGGGGGCTGGCGGCGCGGCTGGGCTGAACGGCGTCGAGGCTTTCGCCGACACCGCGAACGATTTTTCCCTTTTTACCTCGGAACGCCATCCAACTTCCGCCCTGGGACGTATCCCATGTGCAGCAAGTTTCAGGAGGAACGTAATGGCGATCTTCAGCAATCTCATTCCTGCCAACCGCCGGGACCGCGGGAACGAATCATCGCACCGCGGCAACAATGACTCGGGGCACGGGCACCGTAACGGCGACGACCACGGCAACGACCACGGCCACGGCCACGGCCGCGGCCACGGCCGCGACTGACCGCACAGGAAGGCTGAGCGGACCGGAGAGCGGAGGACCCGGTCCGCTTCGCCGTCGATCCACGAGGAACGCATGCCATGGTGCATGTCCTGCGGCGTCTGCTGTCGGTGGACGAGGGTTCCGACGCTGTGGTCGCAGCCGCGCCCCCGGTGCCTCCGCGCGAGGTGTTCCGGCGGTTTTGGCCCTACACCCGCGGTGGCCGGCGCTGGCTCGTTCCTGTCGTCCTCTTCAGTCTGATCGGCCCCGCCGTCGACGCCGCGGAGATCTGGCTCTTCAAGATCGTGGTGGACGACGTGCTCGTCCCCCGTGATCTGAGACCGTTCCTGTGGATCGCACCGACCTATCTGGGGCTCATCATCGGCTCCGGCATTCTGGGGTTCGCCGACGACGTGACGTCCACGTGGGTCAGCGAACGCTTCCTGCTGGCTCTGCGCTCCGACGTGTTCCGGCACGTCCAGGGGCTGTCGCTCGGATTCTTCGAACGCCGCCGGCTCGGGGACGTGTTGTCGCGTGTCACGGGCGATGTCGACGCGGTCGAGACGTTCCTGCTCTCGGGAGTGGCGGACGCCCTCTACTACGTGATCCGCCTGGGCGTCTTCCTCGGTCTGCTGTTCTACCTGCGGTGGGATCTGACCCTTTGCGCCCTCGTCATCGTGCCGCTGTTCTGGGGTGCCGCCCTGCACTTCTCGCGGCTGATCAAGGAGGCGTCGCGGGAGCGCAGGCGCCGCAGCGGCTCGCTCAGCGCGATCGCCGAGGAGTCGCTGGGCAACGTCGCCCTGGTGCAGGCGTACAACCGGCAGGGGTGGGAGGAGCGCCGGTTCGAACGGGAGAACGTCGGCAGGTTCCGGGCGGCGATGGCCTCCGCGCGGATCCGCGCCGTCTACGGACCCGTCGTCGAGGTCATCGAGGTGTCCGGCGCCCTCGTGGTCATGGGCCTGGGCACCTGGAAGCTGGCCCAGGGACAGCTCACGCTGGGCGGACTGCTGGTCTTCCTGGCGCTGATCAGCAAGCTCTACAGTCCGGTCCGGGGTCTCTCCCACCTCGGCACCACCTTCTACGCGGCGTCCGCCTCGGCCGAACGGATCATCGAGTTGCTGGACCAGCAGCCGCAGGTCGTCGAGGCCGGCGACGCCCGGCGGATCGGCCGGGCGCGCGGGGATGTGGAGTTCGACGGCGTCTCCTTCCGCTATCCCGGTACGTCGTGCTGGGCGCTGTCGGAGGTGTCGTTCCACGTGGCGCCCGGCCAGACGCTGGCGCTGGTCGGGGCCAGCGGGGCCGGCAAGTCGACGGTCGCGAAGCTGCAGCTGCGCTTCTACGACCCCGACCAGGGAGCGGTCCGCCTCGACGGGACCGATCTGCGGGACCTGTGCCTGTCCGACGTGCGGGAGAGCGTCGCGGTGGTCCTGCAGGAGACGCTCGTCTTCCACGGCACCGTGCGGGACAACATCGCCTACGGCCGGCCGGAGGCGACGGAGGCGGACATCGTCGCGGCGGCGCGCGCCGCGGACGCGCACGAGTTCATCGAGCTGCTCCCGGAGGGCTACGACACGATGGTCGGCCAGCGCGGCCGGACGCTCTCCGGCGGACAGCGCCAGCGCCTGGCGATCGCACGCGCGATGATCAGGGACGCGCCCGTGCTCCTCCTCGACGAACCGACCACCGGGCTCGATGTCCAGTCCGGCCGGCGGATCATGGACCCGCTGCGCCGGCTCATGGCCGGGCGGACCACCATCGTCATCTCCCACAATCTGCTGACCGTCCGGGACGCCACACGCATCGTGGTGCTCGACCACGGCAGGGTCGTCGAGCGCGGCGCCCATGACGACCTGCTCGAGCGCGGCGGGACGTACGCCCGGCTCCACCGCCTGAACGCCATGACCGGTCGCGCCCCGGCCGGGGCCACGCCGCCGGGGACGGTGCTGTCGTGAGTGACGCCGCGGCGCAGCCGGCTCCGCACCTGGCACCGGGCACGAGACCGGTCCCGGGCTATGAGGTCCTGGCTCATCTGACGCGCACCGGCTGGCTCGACGTCTACGACGCCTGGAGCGAGGAACGGGACTGCCGCTGCGTGATCAAGGTGGTGCGTCCCGACCGCCGGGGCGAGGAGCGGCTGTGCCGCCGGCTGCTGCGCGAGGGCCGGTGGCTGCGGACCTTCGCCCATCCGCACCTGGTCCGTGGCTACGAGACCTTCGAGTCGCCCGAGCCGCTCGTCGCCCTGGAGACGCTGACCGGTGAAACGCTGTCCCACCTCGTTCACCGGTTGCGGCGCCGGCCGGCCGCCGCCGACGTGGCACTTCTCGGGGTCCAGCTGTGTTCCGCGATCCACTACCTCCACGGTCAGGGCCTGCTGCACCTGGACCTCAAGCCGTCCAACGTGGTGGTGGACTGCGGTCATGCGAAGGTGCTGGACCTGAGCGTCGCGCGGCCGCCCGGGCCCGCGCCTGCGGGGTTGGGCACGTTCTGCTATCTCGCTCCGGAGCAGGCCCGCGGCGGGCCGCTGACGGCGGCCGCGGACGTGTGGGGCATCGGCATCACGTTGTACGAGGTCGCGAGCGGTGACGTGCCGTTCGACCGCGGCGGGACCGGGGACGAGCCCTGCGCCGGCGGGACTGCGGACGAGGCGGGCGACGGCAACGCCACGGGCGGCCAGGTCGACTGGTACCCGCAGCTGGCAGGGCACGCCCCACCGATCGGCTCGCGGCGGCGTCTGCCCCGCGGCCTCGCGGCTGCCATCGACGGCTGCCTTCGGGACGATCCCTCGTCCCGGCCCACGGTTACAGAACTGGCCGCGGCCCTCGACGCGGCGCTGCCCGGCTCGTGGCGCCGCACCGCCCGCGCCTGAGGCCGTGGCGGGGGGTGCGGGGTTCATGCCTGCCGATCGGTCCGGAAGTGGGCCGTGGCGAGGACGGTGCCGTCGGACGAGGTCAGGCTGGCGCCGGAGAGCGCCGAGGGGTTGACGGGTGCCGGCGCGCCCCAGTCACCGCGTCCCTCGTGCAGGGCAAAGCTGCCGACGCGGACGGTGCTGCCGTCCGAGCGCTCCAGGAGGCAGGACACCTTGCCGCTGTACGGGGTGCCGGAAGCGGCGAGGTCGACGGACGCGTAGATCCATCCGGGGTCCCCGGGGTGGGCGTAGATCTCGCCCGCAGGCTGCCCGTGGCCCCTGGCCGAGGTCAGCTCTCCGACCAACAGGCCCGTTGCGGCCTCCACGGCAGGGGAGGTCGAGGCCGTGACGTTCTCGATGGCGGTGCCGATCGCCCAGCCGCCGAACCCGACGGCGAGTCCGAGCGCGGCCACGACGGACGCGGCCCGCAGCCGGGCACTGCGGGCGCGGCTGCGGAAGCCCTTGTGCGCGAGGCCCGGCCCACCGGCGTACAGGCGCCTCTCGTGCGCCATCGCTTCCTGGCCCAGGCTGCGCGCCACCCGGCTCTCGAACCCGACCGGCGGCTCGCTGCACGGCAGCAGGCCGATCAGCCTGTCGCCGGCGAACGTCAGATGCTCGACGTACTCCCGGCAGTCCGCGCACCGGTCCAGATGCGCGACCGCCTCGGCCCGCTCCCGGCCGGGCAGCACGCCCAGCGCCAGCTCGGCGCCGATCTCCCGCAGCTTCTCGCAGGTCACGTCACTGGACATGGTCGCCTCGCTTCGGAGACGCAAGTGTGTTGCGCATCTTTCCCATCGCGGTCCTGATCCGCGTCTTGGCGGTACCCAGCGGGATCTTCTCCCAGTCGGCGATCTGCTGGGCCGTCATACCGTAGATGCCCGCCATCACCAGAGCACGGCCCTGTTCCCTCGGCAGCTGCGCCACGGCGGCCCGCAGCCGGGACGAGGCCTCGTCCGCCAGCGCCCACTGCTCGGGGGTCTCGCTGACGACATCGAGGAGCGCGTCGAGGTCTTCGGGCGCCACCGGCTCCATCCGCCGCGCACGGACGGCGTCGATGGCGAGATTGTGCGCGATGGTCGTCAGCCAGGTCGTCACCGAACCGCGGCGCGAGTCGTAGATCTGCGCATGACGCCACGCACGCTCGAACGTCTGCTGGGCAATGTCCTCGGCGAGCTGCGGATCCCCGGTGACGGCGATGGCGACACCGAAGACCCTGTGCTGGAACCTCCGTACGAAGGTGACGGCGAGTTCCGGATCACCGGTGGCCAGCCCGGACAGCAGAGCTTCGTCCGGGAGGCGGCCCACCGGGAACCGGTACCTCTGCACACCTCTATATACGGTCCGCCCACGCCAGGGGATTGCCCGACCTTTGCGGAAGACCACATTCCCATTCTCCGCCGGTTTCCCCGCCCGATCCATCCGCAGGACCACCGGTTCGCACCGGGCTCAGGTGATGGGAGAAGTGTGTGCCCGCCGCCTGCGGCGATGGAGGACTCGTCCGCGACAGCGGCAGATCACCACGACGGCCGGCTCGGCCTCTCACGGCCGCCCGCGGCTGCGTCAGTGGCCGTTCTGCGCCAACCGCAGCAGATGATCCGCCAGTGCCTGCCCCCCGGTCGGATCCCGGCTGATCAGCAGCAACGTGTCGTCACCGGCGATCGTCCCGAGGATGTCGTGCAGCTCGGCCTGGTCGATCGCAGAGGCCAGGAACTGCGCGGCCCCCGGCGGGGTCCGCAGGACCACGAGGTTGGCGGAGGCCTCCGCGGAGATCAGCAGCTCCTGCGCCAGCCGCCGCATCCGCTCTTCCTTGACCGACTCCCCCAGCGGGGCCCGCGGTGTGCGGAAACCGCCCTCGCTCGGCACCGCGTAGATGAGGTCGCCGTCGGTATTGCGGATCTTCACCGCGTTCAGCTCGTCCAGGTCCCGCGAGAGCGTCGCCTGCGTGACGCTCAGCCCGTCGTCGGCGAGGAGCTTCGCCAACTGGCTCTGCGAGCGCACCGGTTGCCGGTTGAGGATGTCCACGATCCGGCGGTGCCGTGCGGTGCGGGTCTGCGGCACGGCGGGCCCGGAGGCCCCCGCCTGCCCGTGGTCCTGCGCCTGACTCATCGTCGTCTCATTCTCCGGATCGTCCGTCCCCGTTGGCCACGTCCAGGATGCCGGGCAGCGCCCCGAGGAAGGCGTCCACCGCGTCGTCGCCGAGGTTGAGTGGCGGCATGAGCCGTACGACGTCGGCGGCGGGCGCGTTCACAAGGAAACCGGCGTCCTGAGCCGCCTGCTGCGCCTGTGGCGCGAGCGGCTCGGTGAGCACGATACCCAGGAGCAGGCCAGCACCCCGGACATGGGCGATCAACGGATGGCCGAGTGACTCGATTCCGTCGCGCAGCTTCTCGCCCTGCCGCTTGACGTTCTCCAGCAGCCCCTCGTTCGCGATGGTGTCGAGGACGGCGAGTCCGGCGGCGCAGGCGACCGGGTTACCGCCGAAGGTGGTGCCGTGCTGGCCGGGCCGGAGCAGCTCGGCGGCCCGCCCGAAGGCGACGGTGGCGCCGAGCGGCAGCCCGCCGCCGAGGCCCTTGGCGAGGGTGACGACGTCCGGCAGGACACCCTCGTGGGCCTGGTACTCGAACCAGTGCCCGGTCCGGCCGACTCCGGTCTGCACCTCGTCGAGGACCAGCAGCGAGCCGGTGGCCGCGGTGATCGCCCGCGCCGCCTTCAGATAGCCGGCCGGGGGCACCACGACCCCGTTCTCGCCCTGGATCGGCTCGATGACCACCAGGGCCGTCTCCTCGGTGACCGCGGCGGCCAGCGCCTGCGCGTCGCCGTACGGCACGTGGGTGACGTCGCCGGGCAGCGGCAGGAACGGCTCCTGCTTGCCGGGCTGGCCGGTGAGCGCGAGGGCGCCCATCGTGCGGCCGTGGAAGCCGCCCTGGGTGGCCACCATGTGCGTCCGGCCGGTGAGGCGTCCGATCTTGAAGGCGCCCTCGTTGGCCTCGGCACCCGAGTTGCAGAAGTAGACCTTGCCGTCCCGGCCGAAGAGCTGCAGCAGCCGTTCGGCGAGGGCGACGGGCGGTTCGGCGATGAACAGGTTGGAGACGTGGCCGAGGGAGGCGATCTGCCGGCTCACGGCCTCGACGACCGCCGGGTGGGCGTGGCCGAGCGCGTTCACCGCGATGCCGCCGACGAAGTCGAGGTACTCCTTGCCGTCGGCGTCCCACAGCCTGGTGCCCTCGCCGCGCACGAGAGGCAGCCGCGGAGTGCCGTAGTTGTTCATGAGCGCGCCCTGCCACCGCTTGGTGAGCTCGGCGTTCGTCGCGGTGCCGGTCATGCGGGGTCCCCCTGATCGGATTCGTCGGGCACGACCATCGTGCCGATGCCCTCGTCGGTGAAGATCTCCAGCAGGATGGAGTGCTGGACCCGGCCGTCGATGACGCGGGCGGTGTTGACGCCGTTGCGCACGGCGTGCAGGCAGCCCTCCATCTTGGGCACCATGCCGGAGGACAGCTCCGGCAGCAGCTTCTCCAGTTGGGAAGCGGTGAGGCGGCTGATCACCTCGTCGGAGTTCGGCCAGTCCTCGTAGAGGCCCTCGACGTCCGTGAGGACCATGAGGGTTTCGGCGCCCAGTGCCGCAGCGAGTGCCGCAGCCGCCGTATCAGCATTGACGTTGTAGACATGTCCGTCGTCCTGACTGCGGGCGATGGAGGAGACGACCGGGATGCGGCCGTCGGCGAGCAGGGCCTTGATCGCGCCCGTGTCGATCTCGGTGATCTCGCCCACCCGCCCGATGTCGACCAACTCGCCGTCGATTTCTGGCGTGTGCTTGGTGGCCGTGATGGTGTGCGCGTCCTCGCCGGTGAGGCCGACGGCGAGCGGCCCGTGCTGGTTGAGCAGCCCGACCAGCTCCCGCTGCACGTGCCCGGCCAGCACCATCCGTACGACGTCCATGGCGTCCTCGGTGGTGACGCGCAGGCCCGCCTTGAACTCGCTGACGATGCCGTGCTTGTCGAGGGCGGCGCTGATCTGCGGGCCGCCGCCGTGCACGACGACCGGCTTGAGGCCGGCGTGCCGCAGGAAGACGACGTCCTGGGCGAAGGCGGCCTTCAGCTCCTCGTTCACCATGGCGTTGCCGCCGAACTTGATGACGACGATTTTGCCGTGGTGGCGGGTCAGCCAGGGCAGCGCCTCGATGAGGATCTGCGCCTTGGGCAGGGCGGTGTGTTTACGAGTGGTTCCCGTGCTCATGAGGAGTAGGCGCTGTTCTCGTGGACGTAGTCGGCGGTGAGGTCGTTGGTCCAGATGGTGGCGGTCTCGGCGCCGGCGGCGAGGTCGGCGACGATGTGCACCTCGCGGTAGCGCATGTCGACCAGCTCGCGGTCCTCGCCGACGGAGCCGTTCTTGCACACCCAGACGCCGTTGATGGCGACGTTGAGCTGGTCGGGCTCGAAGGCGGCCTGCGTGGTGCCGATCGCCGACAGGACGCGGCCCCAGTTGGGGTCCTCGCCGTGGATCGCGCACTTGAGGAGGTTGTTGCGGGCGATGGAGCGGCCCACCTCGACGGCGTCCTCCTCGGTCGCGGCGTTGATCACCTCGACCTTGATGTCCTTGCTGGCGCCCTCGGCGTCGCCGATCAGCTGCCGGCCGAGGTCGGCGCAGACCTGCCGTACGGCCTCGGCGAACTCGTCGTACTCCGGGGTGATTCCGGAGGCGCCCGAGGCGAGCAGCAGCACGGTGTCGTTGGTGGACATGCAGCCGTCGGAGTCGACGCGGTCGAAGGTGACCCTGGTGGCGGCGCGCAGCGCCTTGTCCAGCACGTCGCTGTCGAGGTCGGCGTCGGTGGTGAGGACGACGAGCATGGTGGCGAGGCCCGGGGCGAGCATGCCGGCGCCCTTGGCCATGCCGCCGACGGTCCAGCCGTCCTTGGTCACGACCGACGTCTTGTGGACGGTGTCGGTGGTCTTGATGGCAATGGCGGCCTTCTCGCCGCCGTGCTCCGACAGGGCCTTGGCCGCCGTCTCGACTCCGGGGAGCAGTTTGTCCATGGGAAGGAGCACGCCGATCAGGCCGGTGGAGCAGACGGCGACGTCCGCCGCGCCCAGGCCGAGCACGTCGGCGACCTTCTCGGCGGTCGCGTGGGTGTCCTGGAAGCCCTTGGGCCCCGTACAGGCGTTGGCGCCGCCGGAGTTGAGGACGACCGCGGAGAGCCGGCCGCTCTTGAGGACCTGCTCGGACCACAGGACGGGGGCGGCCTTCACACGGTTGGAGGTGAAGACGCCGGCGGCGGCGCGGCGGGGCCCGTTGTTGACCACGAGGGCCAGGTCCGGGTTGCCGTTCTCCTTGATTCCGGCGGCGATGCCCGCCGCCGTGAATCCCTTGGCTGCCGTGACGCTCACGGTGCGACTCCGATCGTGGAAAGTCCGGTGGTCTCGTCGAGTCCGAGGGCGATGTTCATGCTCTGCACGGCACCGCCCGCGGTGCCCTTGGTCAGGTTGTCGATGGCGCTGATCGCGATGATGCGCTGCGCGGCCTCGTCGTGTGCGACCTGGATCTGAACGGCGTTGGAACCGTGGACGGACGCGGTGGCGGGCCACTGCCCCTCGGGCAGGAGGTGGACGAAGGGCTCGTCGGCGAAGGCCTTCTCGTAGGCGGCGCGGAGCAAGTCGCCGGTGACGCCGGGCTTCGCCTTGGCGCTGCAGGTGGCGAGGATGCCGCGGGGCATGGGGGCGAGGGTCGGTGTGAAGGACACCGAGACCCGCTCCCCCGCCGCCGCGCTGAGGTTCTGGATCATCTCGGGGGTGTGCCGGTGGACGCCGCCGACGCCGTATGGGGACATCGACCCCATGACCTCGCTGCCCAGCAGGTGCGGCTTGGGCGTCTTGCCGGCGCCGGAGGTGCCGGAGGCGGCGACGATCACGGCCTCGTGCTCGGCGAGCCCGGCCGTGTACGCCGGGAACAGCGCGAGGGAGACGGCGGTCGGGTAGCAACCGGGCACCGCGATGCGCTTGGACCCCTCCAGCGCAGCGCGGGCACCCGGCAGTTCGGGGAGGCCGTAGGGCCAGGTCCCGGCGTGCGGGGAGCCGTAGAACTTCTCCCAGTCGGCCGCGTCCTTGAGCCGGAAGTCGGCGCCCATGTCGATGACGAGGACGTCCGGGCCGAGCTGCTCGGCGACGGCGGCGGACTCGCCGTGCGGCAGGGCTAGGAAGACGACGTCGTGCCCGGCGAGCGCCTCGGGGGTGGTGTCCTCCAGGACGCGGTCGGCGAGGGGCAGCAGATGCGGCTGCAGCGTGCCGAGCCGCCGGCCCGCGTTGGAGCTGCCGGTCAGCGCGCCGATCTCGGCCTCGGGGTGTGCCAGGAGCAGACGCAGCACTTCCCCGCCCGCGTATCCACTCGCTCCGGCGACCGCCACACGTACAGCCATGAACCCTCCTCGTCAACGGCATGACTATACGTATCGCTGCACGTTTATGCAATCCTGAGATCGATATACGGAGGTCCCGGCGGCCGGAGCGCGCGTACGGCACCGGGTCCTGAGCGTGCTGCTTCAGTCGGCGATCATCCGGTTGCCGAACCAGGCGGTGCGCTCGGTGCTGCGCTCCCGCTGTCGCCGCACGACGTACCGGCCGGGTTCGATGCCCGTGCCGCCGTGCTTCACATGCAGGTCGTAGTCGTGCCAGGCGGTGTCACCGGCTGAGACCATGGTGCTCTCGGCGGCGGTGTCCGTCTGGACGTACGTTCGAGATATCGGACATTGGGGAGCACGTCGAACGGCAAGACAGGGAGGGGGCAGGGGCACGTCAATGGGTCGCGCGACAACCGGCGTGACGGAGAGCGGGGTACGGCATGGGAGAGGATCGGGGCCGTCATGGGTGAAGACCGGGGCCGCCATGGGTGAAGATCGGAGCCGCCATGGGTGAGTTCTGGCCAGTGAGCGATGTGCTGACCTACCTGGCCGGAAGCTGGCGAGTCGAGCGGACGGTGCGGGATCTCGCCAGCGGCGACGAGGGGCTCTTCACCGGCACGACGGTCTTCAGCGCGCTTCAGGAAGGCGGTCTGCTGCACCACGAGACCGGCACGTTCGTCTGGCAGGGCACTCCCCGCCCCGCCGAGCGCACGCTGCGCTTCCTGCCGGGCAGCCCGCCGGGGACGGCGGACGTGCGGTTCGCGGACGGGCGCCCCTTCCACGACCTGGACCTGACGTCGGGGCGGCATCTCGCCGACCACCCGTGCGCGGCGGACCTCTACCGGGGCGAGTTCACCGTGCGGGACGCGGACCACTGGCGGACGGTGTGGCGCGTGGCAGGTCCGGCCAAGGACCTCGTACTCACGACGGACTATGCGCGGGTGGACCGAGCCGAGACCCCGTCGGGTTACGTGCGCGAGGGCTGAGCCGACGCCCCGTCCAGGCGGAGGTTCCAGCGGCCGGCCCGGCCCGTGACGGTGGTCGTCGACAGGGGGCGGACGTCGATGTTCCAGTACGTCGAGGGCGGCGCCTTCAGGGCGTAGACCAGGCGGCGCGGATCACGGAGGGTTCGGCCACGGCGACAGCACGCCCGCCGTCGTCCACGGGGCGGGTGTCCAGCCAGCCGCCGACCCGGGAGATGAAGGCCAGCAGCGACTCACCGCCGTGCGGCGTGGCGCGCGGGTCGGCCAGCCAGGCGTCCACGGCCTCCGGCTCGCGGGCCATCGCCTCGCCGAGCGTGAGCCCGCGCCAGCGGCCCATGTCACAGTCGCGCAGGGCGAGCTGGGCGAGCGGGGCGTAGCCGAGGGCGTTGCCGGTGGCGCGGCTGCGCGGGGTCGGTGAGCAGTAGCGCAGCTCGGCGGCCGCCAGCGGGAGCAGCTCATGGGCGACACGCTGCACCTCGTCCCAGCCGGCCTGGTCCAGCGGCCGGTCGTCCTCGAAGCGCTCGGCGAGCAGCGGGCTGCTGCGCGCCGCGGCGACGAACGTGACCCGAAGTGCCATGCGGCGATCGTGAGCCGAGAAAGTGGGCAGGTCAAGGGGTGTTACCTCGGAGTTACCCAGGGTGTGCGGAACCTTACTCGAAGGTCAGCAGCGGCCGGACAAGTCACTCGAAACGAGCGCCATCCACTGCTCGGGCCTCTCCAGCGGCCGGAAGCCGAGCTTCTCGTAGACGCCGTGCGCGTCGTGCGTGGCGAGCAGGATCCACCCAGCGGGACGGCAGCCGTCCGGACGACCTGGTGCCGGTGATGCGGGAGGCGGGCTTCGACCTGAGCGAGGGCGCCGACCGGGAGTTCCAGCAGCACACGTGCGCCGCGTTCGCGCTCGCCGAGCGTGTGACCGGGGTCCGCCTGACGCCGCGGCTGCTCGACTCCCTGGAGTTCGTGTGCGGACTCGTGCCGATGCGTTAGAGCACCTCGTCGCAGGCCGTCCGCAGCCGCCGTACGCCTTCCGTGATCTCGGCCGTCCCGCCGACCGCGGCGAAGCTCAACCGCACGTGGGCGGCCGGGGGTTCGGCGCTGAAGTACGGGCGCCCGGGGGTGATCGCGACGCCCGCGCGCAGGGCGGCGGCGGTCAGGGCGGACTCGTCCGCGCCGTCGGGCAGGCGCAGCCACAGGTGGTAGCCGCCGGACGGGATGTGCGGCAGGGCGAGTTCCGGGAGGTCCCGCCGCAGCGCGGTCGTCATCACGTCGCGGCGCGTCTTCAACTCGGCCGACAGCGCCCGCAGATGGCGTGGCCAGGCGGGGGAACCGACGAGTTCGACAGCCGCCTCCTGGAGCGGCCGCGGGACGAAGAAGGTGTCGACGACCTGGATGGCGCGCAGCCGTTCCAGCACGGGGCCACGGGCGGCCAGCGCGCTCACCCGGAAACTGGGCGAGGTGGCCTTGGTCAGCGAGCCGACGTGGACGACGACGCCGTCCGCGTCGTCGGCGGCCAGCGGGGGCGGCAGCGGTCCGGCGTCCTCGTGCACGAGCCGTCGTACGAAGTCGTCCTCGACGACGAAGGCGCCGGCCTCGCGTGCGATCCGCAGCACCGCCGCGCGCCGGTCAGGAGCGAGCACGGCACCGGTCGGGTTCTGGAACAGTGGCTGGCAGACGAAGACACGGGCGCCGGTCGCCCGGAACGCGTCGGCCAGCAGCGCCGGTTTCACCCCGTCGGCATCCACGGGTACGGGCACGGGCCGCAGCCCGGAGGCACGGGCGATGGCCAGCATGCCCGGGTACGTGGGCGACTCGACCAGCACCGGAGCGCCGGGCGGGGCGAGGGCGCGCAGCGCGGTGGTCAGCGCGGACTGGCCGCCGGCGGTGATCAGGACCCCGGCGGTGACCGCACCGCCCGGACCGCCGATGCTCCGCGCGAACCACTCGCGCAGCTCCTGCAGTCCGTCCAGCGGCGGGCGTCCCCAGGCACCGGGGCGGCGGCCCGCGCGGGACAGCGCCGCGGCCATGGCCCGCTCGGGCTGCAGCGACGGATGCAGATAGCCGCCGTTGAACTCGATCACGCCGGGCTGGGGGGCGGCGAGCGAGACCGTGACACCGGAGGCGTCCACCGTGCGCGGCACGAGGTCCAAGGCGCCGTCCGCGCTGAGCGCGAGCTCCTGCCAGGAGGTGTCGCCGGCGGGCGCGGCCGTCGCCCGCGGCTGCGCGCGGAAGGCACCGGCACCGGGCCGGGTGACCACCAGTCCCTCGGCGGCCAGCTGCGCCAGAGCACGCGAGACGGTCACCGGGCTCACCCGGAAGCGCTCGACGAGGGCTCGACTCGACGGGAGCTTTCCACCCGGTGAGTAGCGGTCGAGCTCCCGCCGCAGCTGTTTCACCAGTTCACCCACACTGCTACGCTCTTGCATGAGAGCACACAGTAGCGCTACTACTCCGAACCGGATAGCGGTCGGCAGCCCGCCGCTTGGGGCAGGGACCCCCGCAGCCGCCGACGCATCGGCTCGGGCGCGGGCCGGTACCGTCCAGGCCGCCCTCGGCGTCATCGCCTTCTCACTCACCTTCCCGGCCACCGCCTGGGGCCTGGAGGGCTTCGGGCCCTGGGCCCTGGTCGCCGTGCGCAGTGTCCTCGCGGCGGTCATCGCGGGCGGCTGCCTGTTGGCGCTGCGCGTCCCGCCGCCGGCCCGCCGTCACTGGCCGGGCCTCGCGGTCGTCGCCGCCGGAGTGGTCCTCGGCTTCCCCCTCCTCACCACGCTCGCCCTGCAGACCTCCACCACCGCGCACGCCGCCGTCGTCGTCGGCCTGCTCCCCCTCACCACCGCGCTGTCCTCCGCCCTGCGCGTCGGCGCCCGCCCCTCGCGGACCTTCTGGGCGGCGGCGCTGGCGGGTGCGGCCGCCGTGGGTGCCTTCACGGTGCAGCAGAGCGGCGGCGCGCTGACCGCCGCCGACGGCTGCCTCTTCGGCGCGCTGCTGGTCTGCGCCGCGGGCTACACCGAGGGCGGCCGGCTGGCCCGGGAGATGCCCGGCTGGCAGGTCATCGCCTGGGCGCTGGTGTGCTGCCTGCCGGTCACCGTGCCCGTCGCCGCGCTCACGCTGTCGTACGAGCCCGTCCGTCCGACCGTCCACAGCGTGACCGGGCTGCTCTGGGTCGCGGCGGGCTCGCAGTTCCTCGGTCTGGTCGTCTGGTACCGGGGCATGGCGGCCGTCGGCATCCCGAAGGCCAGCCAGTTGCAGTTGGCGCAGCCGCTGCTCACACTGGTGTGGTCGGCGTTGCTGCTCGGCGAGCACCTGACGGTGGCCGCTCCGCTGACCGCCGCCGCCGTGCTCGTCTGCATCGCCGTCACCCAGCGGGCGCGCGGCTGACCGGCGTCCACAACACCGATCCAGATCCGCGCCCGCCGCCGTAGACTCAAGGCCACGGGCCGCTGCTCCCGCACAAGGTGAGGAGGCGCCGCAGATGCACGCATCCGTGGGCGACCAGCTTGTCCAGCACGGCAGGGTGGTCGGCCAACACGATCAGGTCTCGGAAGTCGTCGAAGTCCTGGGCTCGGAGGGCAACCCGCCGTACCGCGTCCGCTTCCAGAACGGGCACGAGGCGGTGATGTGCCCCGGCCCCGACTGCCAGGTCCGCCACAAGAACAAGAAGCGCCGGAAGAACAAGAAACAGTAGATCAGCGCGGGGGGTTCGCCGGCTGCCGATAGTGGTCGGCGACCACCCGCGCCATCGCCCCGGCCGGGTCCGCCGCGACGTCCTTCGCGGCGAAGAAGACGTGTCCGCGCACTTCCGGGTACTTCTCGGCCAGGGTGAGGTGGCGGGACAGCTCGGCCGGGTCCTGCCAGGCCGCGCCCTGCGCCGGGGCGCCCGCCTTGTACAGCGCCTCCCCCACGTACAGCTTCGTACGGCTGGCCCGCGCCACCTCCGCCCACCAGGGCACCAGCGTGGCGTAGTCGGCGGCCGCGAGGCCGATGTTCCAGTACAGCTGTGGGACGATGTAGTCGATCCAGCCCTCGCGGACCCACATGCGCGTGTCCGTGTACAGGTCGTCGTACGTCTCCACGCCCGCCTGTGTGTCGGAGCCGCGCGAGTCGGTCGAGGCGTTGCGCCACACCCCGAAGGGGCTGATCCCGAACTGCGTGCCGGGCCGGATTCTCGCGATGCGGGCGGCCGTCTCGCGGACCAGCTTGTCGATGTTGTCCCGCCGCCAGGCGGCCCGGGTCGCAAAGCCGCCGCCGGGGCGGTCGTAGGCCGCGTCGTCGTCGAAGGACTGGCCCGCCACCGGGTACGGGTAGAAGTAGTCGTCGAAGTGGACGCCGTCCACGGCGTACTTCTGCACCGCGTCGAGCATCGCCTCCTGCACGAAGGCCCGGACCTCGGGCAGGCCCGGGTTGTAGTACAGCTTCCCGCCGTACCCCACCACCCAGTCGGGGTGCTTGCGGGCCGGGTGGGAGGCGACGAGCCGGGTCGGGTCGGCGTGGATGGCGACACGGTACGGGTTGAACCAGGCGTGCAGCTCCAGGCCGCGGGCGTGCGCCTCCTCGACGGCCGTGCCGAGCGGGTCCCAGCCCGGGTCCCTGCCCTGCGTGCCGGTGAGGTACTGCGACCACGGCTCGTACGGCGAGGGCCACAGCGCGTCGGCCGTCGGCCGGACCTGGAAGATCACCGTGTTGAGCCGGCGGCGCACCGCCTCGTCGAGCAGGGCGGTCAGTTCGTCGCGCTGCCGGGCCGCGGTCAGCCCCGTGCCTGAGGGCCAGTCGCGGTTCGCCACGGTCGCCAGCCACATCCCGCGCATCTCGGTGGTCGCGCGCAGGCGCTGCGGCGCGGCAGCCGCACCCCGCGTCGTCGCCAGGGCCGACAGCGTGGCGACCGCGAACGCCCGTCGTGACATCCGGCCCATCCGGGCACCCCAATACGCCGTGGATCCGCCCTGTCACGGATCGTGTACCGGCACAGCATGCCCGACCCGGGCGATCGATCATCGTTACCGCGGGGGTAACGTGCACGATCGGAGCAGGTACCGAACCACGGCCGCCTGCCAGCCGTAGATCAGCGAAGGGGACGATGTGACCGACATCGAACGCGTCGGAGTGGTGGGCTGCGGCCAGATGGGTGCGGGCATCGCCGAGGTGTGCGCCCGTGCCGGCCTGGACGTCAGGGTCGCCGAGACCACCGGCGAAGCCCTGGAGATCGGCCGTACCCGGCTGTTCAACTCCCTGGCCAAGGCGGCCGAGCGCGGCAAGATCACCGAGGAGGAGCGGGAGGCGACGCAGGCGCGGCTGAGCTTCACCACCGACCTCGGCGAGTTCGCGGACCGCGACCTGGTGATCGAGGCCGTGGTCGAGAACGAGCAGGTCAAGACGGAGATCTTCCAGGTCCTCGACCAGGTGGTGACCCAACCGGACGCGATCCTGGCCTCCAACACCTCCTCGATCCCGCTGGTGAAGCTGGCGGTCGCCACCGCGCGGCCCGACCAGGTCATCGGCATCCACTTCTTCAACCCGGCCCCGGTGCAGAGGCTGGTCGAGCTGATCCCGGCCCTCACTACCTCCGAGGGCACGCTGAGCCGCGCGCAGCTGTTCACCGAGAAGGTGCTCGGCAAGCACGCGATCCGCGCCCAGGACCGCTCCGGCTTCGTGGTCAACGCCCTGCTGATCCCCTACCTGCTCTCGGCGATCCGGATGTTCGAGTCGGGCATCGCCAGCCGCGAGGACATCGACAACGGCATGGAGCTGGGCTGCGCCCACCCGATGGGCCCGCTGAAGCTGTCCGACCTGATCGGTCTGGACACGGTCGCCTCGGTGGCGCAGAGCATGTACGACGAGTACAAGGAGCCGCTCTACGCCGCTCCCCCGCTGCTCCAGCGCATGGTGGACGCCGGCCGACTGGGCCGGAAGACCGGCTCGGGCTTCTACACCTACTCCTGACTACGCGCCGTAGAACCCCTGGCTCACGCAGGCCCGGCACCGTCGAAGGGTGCCGGGCCCGCGTCATCCACACACCGTGTGCGCGCCGGACCCGCATATGCCTCACGCACACTCTCCCCACGTGTCCACGAGGCGAGTTGACTCATCATGCGCATGCAAGGGGCGTGAGACGAATACGGAAAGGAGCGGACACGTGACCGCCGATCCCGAGCATCCCGTCCTCCACGGAGAACTCGCAGAGTTACGCCGCCGCCTCGACGCGGCCCACGCGCGCGTCGAGGGCGGGCTGGCGCTGCTCAGCCATCGCACCGAGGAGACGGCCAAGGAACTGGACGAACTGCACACCCGGCTCATCACGCTGGAACACCTCCGCTGGCCACTGCCGGCCATCGCGGCCCTCACGGCCGTCGGCGCACTCGTCGTGGCGGTCTGGCAGGCCCTGGGCCGCTAGCGACGAGAACGCGGTGGGGGGATCAGGGCAAGGCGTCCTGCCCGAGCCTGAGGTGATGCAGGAGCAGTAACGCGGCCGCCATGTTGGCGGCCGGGACCTCACCACGGGCGACCATGTCGGGAACGAGCTTGAGGGAGACCCATTCCCGGCGGTCGGACTCGAAGTCGTCCACGGGGTGTCCGACGTACTCGCCCTCGTCCGACCAGTAGATGTGGTGCCGGGCGTCGGTGAGGCCGTTGGACGGCTCCACGCTCATGAGGTGGTGCAGGGGCCCCGGCCGCCAGCCGGTCTCCTCCTCGAGCTCCCGGGCGGCCGCCCGGGCGATGTCCTCGCCGTCCTCGACGACGCCCGCCGCGAGCTCCCACCCCCAGCTGTCGGTGATGAAGCGGTGGCGCCACAGGAGGAGGACTTCGTTGGCCTCGTTCACCACCGTGGCCACGGCGACGGGCCGCAGCCGTATCAGGAAGTGGTCGAGGTGCCGGCCGTCCGGCAGCTCGACATCTGCGAGATTGACGCTGAACCAGCGGTTTGCATACACAGTTTGTTCGTTCCGTTTCGTCCACTGCACGGTTCTGCCACCTTCCGCCGAGTAAGTGGCAAATATCGCAGCCGGAGCGGTCCGACAGCAGGCACACAGTGAGCCGCTCACAGCACAGCGGTAGGCGCAGTGGGCCGCGCAGGGGTGCGCGCGGTCCTCAGCGGAACCGGGACGTGCGGTTCCGCCGGCCGGTCGTCACAGCGGTACGCGCAGTGCCCCGTCGATGAGTTCGGCCGCCTCGGCCGTGCCCGCGCAGCCGTTGCGCACCAGGTGCTCGCGCACCGCACGCAGTCTGTCCCGCAGTCGCTGGGACTCCATCCCGCGGGCCTGTTCGGCCATCTGCACCGCGGTGGCCACCGCCTTGTCGGCGTTGCCCTGGCGCAGCTCGATCGTGCTGAGCATGGCCAGCCGGTGCACCCGGCCCCGGTCGTGGGCGGGGTTGTCGACGGCGGCCGCGGCGTGCTCCTCGGCGGCCGCCAGCTCGCCGAGACTGAGCAGCGCCTCCGCCACCTGGACGTTGACCAGGCCCGGTTGGACATAGCCGGTCTCGTCGGGTTCGTATCCGCGCCGGATGCGTTCGGCAGCCTGCTCGGCACGCCGGATGCAGGACAGGGCGCTCGTGCCGTCGCCGAGGTGGGCGTACGCCTTGGCCTGCATCGCGTACAGGTCGGAGGCGAGTGCGGGGGTGATGTGCTGGCCGGCGGCGCGCAGGGCGGACTCGGCGAAGGCGACGGCCTGGCGGTACTCCTTCATGAACAGCGACTGGTTGACCAGCAGGGCGATCACGTACGCCCCAAGTCCCGTGTCCCCGCTGGCCTTGGCGAGTCTGAGGGCCTGGTGGAAGTAGCGCTGGGCGAGGCCGTGCGCGTCGGAGTCGTACGCGCAGATGCCCGCGACCGCCACCAACCCGCCCGTGGCCCGGTGGAGTTGGCGGCCGGTGGCATCCGTGTAGCTGCCACGCAGCAGCGGGGCGGCTTCGGCGTTGAGGAAGCCCACGATGCGGCTGCGGGTCGCGATACCACCGGCCTTTCTGTACATCTGCTCGTAGTGGGTGCGGGCGGCGCGCAGCATCTCTATGTCGGCCGGGGTGACCCGGTGCCGGCCGCCGCGGGAGACGTCCACGTCCTCGGGCGGGTTCTCCCACTCCCACACCGGCATGACGGCGGGCGTGCCGGTGACGGCGGGTGCCCCGAGGATGTGCGGGCGCTGCTGCTCGTCGCAGCGCCACAGAGCGGTGGCCCGTTCGACGAAGCCGGACAGCGTCGTGCCGTGCGGGACGGACGGCTCACCGGGCACGCCGAGGCCGATGTCGTCGAGCGTGACGGGCCGGTGCAGCCGGGCGGCGAGCACCTCGCAGATCAGGTCGGGCACCTGTCCGCGCGGCCGCTGACCCTTCAACCACCGGGCGACGGCGGTGTGTTCGTACCGGAGCGTGAGCCCGCGTGCCCGCCCCGCCTGGTTGACATGCGCGGCAAGGCCGGCGTGCGAGATCCCGGCCTCGTCCAGGATCGCGTCGAGCAGAGTGTTGGGCTGCATGAAGGCCCCCCGGTGGCTCGGTGCGGACAGCGTAGTGCGTTCGGCTTCACACGGGGTGTGAACGGAATGCGCGAATCCGCGCTGTGCGCGCGCTGTTGCGGAGAGTTTCCAGCCGGTTGACTGAAATGCCTCGTCAAGAGGCCGGCCGGGCCGCCGGCTCCCCCTCGTACAGTGCGGCGGCCCGCTTCCGCGCCGTCCGCCCAGCTGCCTGCCCGACACTCCGTGGCGGGGCGGGCGGCGCCGCCGGCCACGGCGGTGGCCAAGAGCTCGGGGCTACCAGTGGTTCGTCGGCTGCGGGTCCGTGGGGGCAGGTCGCGCAGTTCCCCGCGCCCCTGTGGAGCCGGCGCACGGTGAGAGGCTCCGGTCGTTGCGGAGTACGAGGACCGCTACGTCGTCGGTGGGCCGTCCTCCGGCGTGCCGTAGGAGCCGGGTGAGAACGGCACGGAGCACTGCCTGCGGGGAGAGGCGGTGGTCCCGGGTTGCCTCGGTCAGCACCACCCTCAGGGGAAAGAACCGGCCGCGGGCGTCCCGTGCGTCCTCCACCCCGTCCGTGTACAGGACCAGCGCCTCCCCGGGCAGCAGGCGGCCCACGTCTGCGACGGGCAGGTCGGCCGGCAGTGGGAACGGGCCCAGCGGGGGCAGACAGTCGGCGTGGGTCAGGGGCGCGACACCGTGGGTGTTCAGCAGGTACGGCCAGGGATGACCGCAGTTGAGGGCGTGCACCTCTCCGTCGGCGCCGATCTCCAGCAGCAGGACGGTGACGAACTCCTCGGCGACCGGGCTGTCCGGATCCAGGCCGGTCGAGGGGTGCTCGGCGCGTGCCCGCTCGCGCAGATGACGGGCCAGGGCGCGGTCCAGCCGCCGCAGCACACCGGCGAGTTCGGCCTCGTCGTGCACGGCCTCACGGAAGCTGCCGAGCACGGCGGCTACGGTCCCGATGGCGGCGAGCCCGTGCCCGCGGACGTCCCCCATCACCACCCGTACACCGTGCTCGGTGGCGATCACCTCGTACAGGTCGCCGCCGACGGCGGCCCCGCGGTCCGCGGACAGTTGGGCGGCCGCGAGGCTCAGCCCGTCGACGCGCGGCGGCAGCCGGCGCAGCAGCACGCTCTGTGCGGCGCCCGCGACCGCGCGGGCCTGCCTCAGCTCGCGCAGCAGCGCCCGCCGGACGTGGAGGACGAGCCCGGTGCCCACGGCGAAGAAGACGGCGCTGGTGACGATCCGCGCCCCCTGCTGCGCGAGCGGACAGGCCAGCTTGTACGTGGTCGCCACGGCGCCCCAGACCGCGGGCGGCCCCAGGGCGAGGGCACGGCGCGGCGGCGGCCGCCGGCCGGGGCTCCTGCGCAGGGTGCGGTCGGAGCGGCGGGCGCCCGGCCGCACCCACGCAGGAAGTTCTCTCCGGGCGGGTGCCAGTGAGTCCCTCCGGGACCACGCCCTGCGCGCGGCCCCAGCCTTGATGCGGATCATGCCCATGGCCCCCCATACAGGCCCTGACAGCGCAGACCGGCCCCGAAAGGCCGGTCCGATTCTGTCGACCGCATGCCCCGATCGGGACGGATCGCCCGAGTTCTCACCCGAATGAGTGAGGGATCTTGGGACACCCTGCATTTATGCAGGTCACGCCCGGGAGACGCGCCTCTGAAAGGGCGCGTCTCCCGGGCGTGACGACATACGGCTCCGCCGCGGGCGAGGGCGCGACCGGCCACGGACAGACCGCGCCGACGAACGACCCGCAGTCCCCCCCTCTTCGATCGGCGGCGATGGCGGCTAGCTCCGCAGCACCGCCCCCGTACGCTCCGCGGCCAGCGCCACCGCCGCGTCACGGGCCGCGGAGGCCTCGTCCACGGTCAGCGTGCGGTCGGGCGCGCGGAAGCGCAGCGCGTACGCCAGCGACTTGCGGCCCTCGCCCAGCTGCTCGGCGTTCTCGTAGACGTCGAACAGCCGGATGGACTCCAGCAGTTCACCGGCGCCCTCGCGCAGCGCGGCCTCGACGTCCGCGGCCGGGACCGGCTTGTCGACGACGAGAGCGACATCCTGCGTGGCGACCGGGAAGGTGGAGATCCGGGGCGCCTGCGGGGTGTCGTCGCCGACCTGCTCCAGGGCGTCCAGGTTCAGCTCCATCGCGCAGGTGCGCTCGGGCAGGCCCAGCGCCTTCAGCACGCGCGGGTGCAGCTCGCCCGCGTGGCCCACGACCTGCTCGGTGCCGTCCACGACGACCACGAGCTCGGCGCAGCGGCCCGGGTGCCACGGCCCGTACTGGCCCTTGCGGACGATCAGTTCGGCCCCGGCCTCACGGGCGACGGTGCGCGCCGCCTCGACGGCGTCGGCCCAGTCGGCCGGGCGGCCCTTGCCCCACCAGCCGGCCTGTTCGCGGGCCCCGGCGAGGACGGCGGCCACGTGCCGCGGCTGCTCGGGCAGCGCGGCGTTCAGATCCGCGATCTCCTCGTCGGTGGGACGCCGGTCGACGGGCAGCCGGGCGGCGACGCGCTGCTCCTCGCGCGGGTGGAAGACCAGGCCGGTCTCGAACAGCGCGAGGTCGTGGCTGCCGCGACCGTCGTTGCGGCGCAGCGCACCGAGCAGGCCCGGCAGCAGCGTCGTACGGAGCGCGGGCTCCTCGTCGCTGAGCGGATTGACCAGCTTGACGACGCGGCGGGCCGGGTCGTCGGCCTCGAGGCCGAGCTGGTCGAAGACCTGCTCACTGACGAACGGATAGTTCGGCGCCTCGACGTAGCCCGCTCCGGCCAGCGCCCGGCCGACCCGGCGGTGCAGCCGCTGCCGGTGGGTCAGGCCGCGGCCCGAGGGCAGCTTGGGCAGCGTGGAGGGCAGGTTCTCGTAGCCCTCCAGGCGGATGACCTCTTCGGCCAGGTCGTTCGGGTCGGTCAGGTCGGGCCGCCAGGTCGGGACGGTGACGATCAGCTCGTCCTGCCCGTACACGTCGCAGCCGATCTCCTGCAGCCGGCGGACCACGGTCTCGCGGCCGTAGTCGACGCCCGCGACCTTGTCCGGGTGGTTCGCCGGGATGGTGATGGTGCGCGGCGCGGACGGCGCGATGACCTCGGTGACGCCCGCGTCGGCCGTGCCGCCCGCGAGCAGCACGAGCAGGTCGACGGTGCGCTGGGCCGCGGCGGAGGCGGCCTGCGGGTCGACGCCGCGCTCGAAGCGGCGGGAGGCCTCGGAGGACAGCTTGTGGCGGCGGGCCGTGCGCGCGATGGAGACCGGGTCGAAGTGGGCGGCCTCGATGACGACCTCGGTGGTCGCGTTCTCGAGGTCGTCGTGGTCGGCGATCTCGGTGTTGGCGCCGCCCATGACGCCCGCAAGGCCGATCGGACCCCGCTCATCGGTGATCACCAGGTCCTCGGCGTGCAGCGTGCGCGTGACGCCGTCGAGGGTGGTGAGCTGCTCGCCCTCCTCGGCCCGGCGCACGCCGATCGCGCCCTGGACGCGGTTGCGGTCGTAGGCGTGCAGCGGCTGGCCCAGCTCCAGCATCACGTAGTTGGTGATGTCGACGGCGAGCGAGATCGGGCGCATGCCGGCCTTCTGCAGGCGGCGCTGCAGCCAGATCGGGGAGCGCGCCTCGGGGTCGAGACCGGAGACGGTGCGGGCGGTGAAACGGTCGCAGCCGAAGGGGTCGGACACCTTCACCGGGTAGCCGAAGGCGTTCGGGGCCGGTACGTCGAGCAGCGCCGGGTCGCGCAGCGGCAGGCCGTAGGCGATGGCGGTCTCGCGGGCGACGCCGCGCATCGACAGGCAGTAGCCGCGGTCCGGGGTGACGGCGATGTCGAGGACCTCGTCGACCAGCTCCAGCAGCTCGATGGCGTCCTTGCCGACCTCGGTCTCGGGCGGCAGCACGATGATGCCCTTGCTGCCGTCGTCGCCCATGCCCAGCTCGTCGCTGGAGCAGATCATGCCGTGCGAGGTCTTGCCGTAGGTCTTGCGCGCGGAGATCGCGAAGCCGCCGGGCAGCACGGCGCCCGGGAGGACCACGACGACCTTGTCGCCGACGGAGAAGTTGCGGGCGCCGCAGACGATCTCCTGGGGCTCGCCGGTGCCGTTGGCCTGGCCGACGTCGACGGTGCAGAAGCGGATCGGCTTCTTGAAGCCGTCCAGCTCCTCGATGGTCAGCACCTGGCCGACGACCAGCGGCCCCTTGAGGTCGGCGCCGAGCTGCTCGACGGTCTCGACCTCGAGGCCGGCCGAAATGAGCTTGGCCTGGACGTCGCGCCCGGTCTCCGTCGCCGGCAGGTCGACGTACTCCCGCAGCCAAGAAAGCGGGACCCGCATCAGATCTCCATCCCGAACGGCCGGGTGAACCGAACGTCACCCTCGACCATGTCTCGCATGTCTTCGACGTTGTGGCGGAACATCAGCATCCGCTCGATGCCGAACCCGAAGGCGAAGCCGCTGTACTTCTCCGGGTCGACACCGCAGGCGGTGAGCACCCGCGGGTTGACCATGCCGCAGCCGCCGAGCTCGATCCAGCCCTCGGACGAGCAGGTGCGGCAGGGACGGTCGGGGTTGCCGACGGACTCGCCCTTGCAGACGTAGCAGAGCATGTCCATCTCGGCGCTCGGCTCGGTGAACGGGAAGAAGTTCGGCCTGAGCCGGGTCTTCATGCCCTCGCCGAACAGCGACTGGACCATGTGGTCCAGGGTGCCCTTGAGGTCGGCCATGGTCAGGCCCTCGTCGACGGCCAGCAGCTCGACCTGGTGGAAGACGGGCGTGTGGGTGGCGTCCAGCTCGTCGGTGCGGTACACGCGGCCGGGACAGATCACGTACACCGGCAGGTCGCGCTCCAGCAGGGAGCGGATCTGCACGGGCGAGGTGTGGGTGCGCAGCACGACACCGGACTCGCTTCCGCCGTCGGGGCCCTGCACGAAGAAGGTGTCCGCCTCGCCGCGCGCCGGGTGGTCCGGGCCGATGTTCAGCGCGTCGAAGTTGAACCACTCCGCCTCGGCCTGCGGGCCCTCGGCGACCTCGTAGCCCATGGCCACGAAGATGTCCTCGATGCGCTCCGACAGCGTGGTCAGCGGGTGCCGGGCGCCGGCCGGGACGCGGTCGTAGGGCAGGGTGACGTCGACGTCCTCCTCGACCAGCACACGGGCGTCCCGCTCGGCCTCGAGCTCGGCCTGGCGGGCGGCGAGCGCCTTGTTCACGGCGCCGCGGGCCTGGCCCACGCGCTTGCCGGCGTCGGCCTTGGCGTGCGGGGGCAGGGCGCCGATCTCGCGGTTGGCGAGGGCCAGCGGGGAGGCGGGGCCGGTGTGGGCGACCTTGGCCCCGTGGAGCGCGTCGAGGGAGTCCGCGGCGGCGAAGGCGGCGAGCGCCTCGTCCCGCATGCGCTCGATCTCTTCCGGTTTCAACGCCTCGACCTCGACAGGGTCGTACGACTTATTCGGTGCCGACATCTCTTCCCGTGCTTCCGATTGGCTGGCTGACGGTCCCCGTCACCGACTCGTGGACGAATCGTCTCCGTTATTGGGACGCAAAGGTGCCAAAGGCCGAGTCTAACGGGGCTGGGACAAGGGAATGCGCCCGTGGGTCCTCGGCCGGTGCTCAAAGCAGGTGCGGCGGGGTGCCCACGGGCAGGGTAAATCGGAACTCGGCGCCGCCGCCGGGGGCGCGGCCGACCGTGATGGTGCCGCCGTGGGCCTCGACGATGCCCTTGACGATGTAGAGCCCGAGGCCCGTGCCGCCGCGCTTGCTGCCCCGCCAGAAGCGGGTGAAGACGCGGTTCATGGACTCCTCCGGGATGCCGGGGCCCTCGTCGCTCACCGTGACCGACGTACCGACGTCCTCCCCTTCGCGCGGGGACGCCGAGGGCGTGACGTCAATGGTGACGGTTCCCTCGCCGTGCCGCACGGCATTTTCGATGAGGTTGCTGAGCACCTGGTCGATCTTGTCGGGGTCGGCCCACAGCGCGGGCAGGGGCTGCTCGATGCGCAGCAGGAAGCGGTCGGCGGGCTGTCCCGCGGCGACGTAGGCCTGGATGTGCCGGCCGACCGCGGCGCCCATGTCGATCGGCTGGCGGCGCACCTCCAGGCGTCCGGAGTCGATGCGGGAGATGTCGAGCAGCTCGGCGATGAGCCGGGTGACGCGGTCCGCGTCGGCATCGACGGTCTCCAGCATCAGCCGCTTCTGGTCGTCGGTGAACCTCTCCCACTTGGCGAGCAGGGTGGCGGTGAAGCCCTTGACGGAGGTCAGCGGCGACCGCAGCTCGTGCGCCACGGTGGCGATCAGCTCGGCGTGGCTTCGTTCGGTGCGGCGGCGGGCCTCGGTGTCACGGAGGGAGACGACGACACGGCGGACGGGTCCGGTGGGGTGCGTACGGACGTACTTCGCCGAGACGAGGACCTCTCGTCCGCCGGGCAGCAGGAGGTTGCGCTCGGGCTGGCGCACGCGAATGGCCAGGCCGCCGTAGGGGTCGGTCAGCTGCCACCAGCGCCGCCCCTCCAGGTCCTCTAACGGCAGGACCTTCTCCAGCCGCTGCCCGAGGGCGTCCTCGACGGGGACGGCGGTGATGCGGGCGGCGGCGGCGTTGAAGCGGATGACACGGCCGTGCTCGTCGGCGATCACCAGGCCGTCGGGCAGGTCGTCGGCGTCGATGCCGAGCTCGGCGAGATCACCGTGCCGGGGCGCGGGTGGGCGCCGCGCGTCCCGTGTTCCCGGTGCGCTGCTCGTGCCGACACTCATCCCCGTACCCCACCTCTCAGACGACGCTGGGTACCCCCTGCCCGAGCGAAGCGAGAGCTTGGGGGAGGGCCCCCGAGCTGGTCACCCTACTAGCTCTCGGTGACGGAGCGGCACCCTCCGGAGGCGCGCTGTGCACGGGCTGACGCGTAGAGACATACGGCGGCGGCGGTGGCGAGGTTCAGGCTCTCGGCCTTCCCGTGAATGGGCACGCGCACCACGGCGTCGGCAAGCGCGCGGGTCTTTTCGGGGAGCCCCCAGGCCTCGTTGCCGAACACCCAGGCGGTGGGGCCGCCCATGGTGCCCTTGTCGAGCTCGTCGTCGAGGTCGTGGGGACCGGCGCCGTCGGCGGCGAGGATGCGGACGCCGGCACCCTTGAGGCCGCCGATCGCCTGCTCGACGGGGACGCCGACGGCGACGGGCAAGTGGAACAGCGAACCGACGGAGGCACGGACGGACTTGGGGTTGTACAGGTCGACGGAGGCGTCGGTGAGGACGACGGCGTCGGCACCGGCGGCGTCGGCACAGCGCAGGACGGTTCCGGCGTTCCCGGGGTCGCGTACGTGCGCGAGGACGGCGACGAGGCGGGGGCGTCCCTTCAGGATCTCCTCCAGCGGCGTGTCGAGGAACCGGCAGATCCCGACGAGGCCCTGCGGGGTGACGGTGGTGGAGATGTCGGCGATGACGTCATCGGCGGCGAGATGGACACGGGCGCCGGCCGCACGGGCTTCACCCACGATGTCGGCGTAGCGTTCGGCGGCGTCGAGGGTCGCGAACAGGTCCACGAGCGTGGGGCTGCCGGCGACGCGATGCCCGGCCGCCTCCCGAACGGCCTGCGGCCCCTCCGCGAGAAACAGCCGCTCCTTGCCCCGGAAGTTCCGCTTCGCCAGCCGCCGGGCGGCGGACACGCGGGGCGAGCGGGGGGAGATCAGCTCGGGGGTGGCGGGGGCCATGGAGTTCACCTTCGGGAATTCAGGATCTGAGTTCCGCCGCAGCGTCACTTGTGTCTCGGCCGCAGCATCACCTGTGTCTCGGCCGCAGCATCACCTGTGTCTCGGCCGCAGCATCACCTTTCCGCCGCGACGGCGATCAGGCACGGCGGCGGATCCCTGCGGCGCCGAACGGGGCGGAGCGACGCCCAGCGTTGCGTTGGAGCCCCAGCGTTGCGCTGGAGCCACGGCAGACACCGCGGACACAGCAGGACCCGCAGGCCTCACAAGCCTGCGGGTCCTTCCGTCACGTCGGCTCGAAGCCAGCGCAGCGTCACGCAGCCTTCGGCGCGTTGACGTCGGACGGCAGCGCCTTCTGGGCGACCTCGACGAGCGCGGCGAAGGCGTTCGCGTCGTTGACGGCCAGCTCGGCCAGGATCTTGCGGTCGACCTCGACGTTCGCGGCCTTCAGCCCCTGGATGAAGCGGTTGTAGGTGATGCCGTTGGCGCGAGCGGCGGCGTTGATGCGCTGGATCCACAGCTGGCGGAAGTCACCCTTGCGCTTCTTGCGGTCGTTGTAGTTGTAGACCAGCGAGTGGGTGACCTGCTCCTTGGCCTTGCGGTACAGGCGCGAACGCTGACCGCGGTAGCCGGAGGCCTGCTCGAGGATCGCCCGGCGCTTCTTGTGGGCGTTGACTGCCCGCTTGACGCGTGCCACTTGATTAACTCCTTGTAGCGGGGCCGTGGTTGTCCTCACACGACCCGGAAACGATTGGGTCCCGGTCCAGACGGACGGCGCTCAGCGGGCGCCGGTGCGTCACTTGCCGAGAAGCTTCTTGATCTTCTTGGCGTCGCCCGGGGCCATCTCGGCGTTGCCGGTGAGGCGACGTGTCAGACGGGACGACTTGTGCTCCAGCAGGTGGCGCTTGCCGGCGCGCTCCCGGAGCACCTTGCCGGAGCCGGTGACCTTGAAGCGCTTGCTGGCACCGCTGTGCGACTTGTTCTTCGGCATAGCGCCGTTCTCTCCTCGTCGGTGGCGCTCCGGTGCCCGGTCGCGAAAACCGGGCACAGTAGAGCGTCGCTCTTGTATCGGTTACATCCTGGGACGCGGGTCCCGGGGGTCACGCCTCGGCGGGCTCCTCGGCCGACGCCTCGGCATCCGCAGGGTTCTGCGATCGACCGGGATGGGCCTTCGCGGACGCCTTGCGCGCCTCCTGCGCCTGGCGGGCCTCGGCCATCGCCTCGGTCTTCTTCTTGTGCGGACCGAGGACCATGATCATGTTACGGCCGTCCTGCTTCGGGTTCGACTCCACGAAGCCGAGGTCCTGGACGTCCTCCGCGAGCCGCTGCAGCAGCCGGTAGCCCAGCTCGGGCCGGGACTGCTCGCGACCACGGAACATGATCGTGATCTTGACCTTGTCGCCCTGCTTGAGGAACCGGACGACGTGACCCTTCTTGGTGTCGTAGTCGTGCGGGTCGATCTTCGGCCGGAGCTTCATCTCCTTGATGACCGTGTGCGCCTGGTTCTTGCGCGCCTCACGGGCCTTCATGGCCGACTCGTACTTGAACTTCCCGTAGTCCATGAGCTTGCACACGGGCGGACGGGCGTTCGCCGCGACCTCGACCAGGTCCAGGTCGTACTCCTGCGCAAGCTCCAGTGCCTTGGCCAGGGGGACGATGCCCACCTGCTCGCCACTGGGACCGACAAGTCGCACCTCGGGAACGCGAATCCGGTCGTTGATGCGGGGCTCGGCGCTGATGGATCCTCCTCGGTAGCACCACGCGACGGTCTGGCGGACAGCCGCGTAACGTCTGTATTCGATAGACCTAACCGCGTCGGCGCACAAAATATGCCCCGGACGATCACAGGCGGGGCTCCTCGAACTACCGGAGCACCGCCGCGGTGACCGCGGGGCGCACGTTCGGGCGGATCGGCGCCGTAAGGGCGGAGCCGCCTGACCGGTGACCCGCCGCCCGGAAGGCGGCCAGGTGGGAGTTCGAAAGCCTCCACTTGTGGGCCGGGCCCGCTTGCTCTGGCGCATGCGCGTCCGACCGGTCGTCACACAAGGTTAGCAGCTCGCCGGGGGTGGCGCGAATCGGCACGCACCGGCCTCCCGCGGACGGCCGCAGACCCGGCTACCCCTATCGTGAGGGGCATGAGTGACACCTCCCCCTCGGACCACCCCGAGACCAACTCGGACCATCCCGAGACCGCCTCGGCCTCCCCCGAGACGCCCGACTTCGACGCCATGACCCGAGACATCGCGGAGGTCCCTGCGGTCGAGGTGATCGTGACGGTCGCCGTCAACCTGATGAGCGCCGCCGCCGTGAAGCTCGGTCTGACCGAGGAGGGCGACAAGTACAAGGACCTGGACGAGGCCCGCAAGCTGGTGCACGCCCTCGCCGGCCTGCTCGACGCGAGCGCGACCGAGATCAGCTCCTTCCACGCCGCGCCGCTGCGCGACGGTCTGAAGTCGCTGCAGCTGGCGTTCCGCGAGGCGTCCGTCGTCCCGGACGAGCCGGGCCAGGGCCCCGGCGAGAAGTACACCGGGCCGATCTTCGGCTGACCTACTCCTTCACGTACAAGGGCTCGCCCGGCGGCGTCGCCCCGGCCGGCAGCAGTGCCAGGTCGAGGCCGCGCACCAGGCGGGCCCTCAGCGTCTCGCTGGCGGCGAGGCGCTCCGCGACGGCCCGGGCGGCCTCGGCCGGGGCCGCGGACGCGTCGAGGACGAGGGCGAGGGTGCCGTCGGCCTGCCCCGGCCCGAGGTGGGCGCGCAGCACGGCCGGCTCGGCGGCCACGGCGCTCCGCACCGCCTCCACCACGGCCGGGTCGGCGAGCGGGTCCGTCGTCGTCCGGCCCTCCGCGAGCGCCAGCAGCGCGGGCCCGGTCAGCTCGAACGGCACCGGCCCGGCCACGTCCAGCACGACCGTGTCCGCCTTCTCGTGCGCGGCGGCCTCCAGAGCCTGGTGCAGGGGTACGGCGACGGGACGGGCCGCCGGGTCCCAGCGGGCCAGGGAGTCGGTGGAGGTGAAGACGGGCAGGGCCGTGCGGTGGCCGGCCTTCAGGGTCGGTACGGCCATCTCGCTGGTCTTCTCGCGGCGCAGTCCGCCCTCCCGTCTCCCACCACCGCCTTTCCAGGGAGCTTCGCGCCCCTCCTTACTGTCCTCCTCGACACTGTCCTCCTCGACCTCGCCGAGCAGGGCGACGACGGGGACGAGCAGCCGGACGCTCTTGAGCGCCTGCAGGACGGGGCCCACGGCGGTGCGGTCCTCGGCCCAGGCGGCGAGCGCCGCGCTCAGTCGGGGGTCGGCGGAGCCGTCGTCGTCGGAGAAGGCGGAGTCGGGAATGTTCTTGTTCGCCACGGTCCCCGACCCTATCGGGGGGACGCTGCTGGGCTTGTGCGGGCCCGAAACCCGGCGGTCACCGCTTTCACGGCGTTCTCAGATTCCCCTGACAGACATCTAACCTCCGGCTAACGGCGCGCACAGCGGTCGCCAGAAGCATCCCGGGCATGGAGTCCTCCAGAGCCCGCCGTCGCCGCCGCCGCGCTCGTCGCTCCCGGCGCCGGCCCCTGCTGTACACCGCCCTCGCCTGTGTCGCCGTCGTGGGCGGTACGGCAGCGGGGACCGCGTATGTGAAGACCCGGCGGTGCGGGCGCCGTATCGTCGTCGGCGACGCCGTCGTCCTCGGCGTCGCCGTCGACGAGCGGGGAGGCATCTGCGGAGGCCGTGACGGAGCCGACGGTGGACCGGGACGCGCTGCTGGCCACGGCGATGAAGTCGGTGGCGGTGGTGGACGGCGCGGCCGTGTCCGTGGCGGTGGCGGACCTGGACTCCGGTGAGAGCGCCGCGTACGGCGACGGCACGTTCGACACGGCGAGCATCGTCAAGGTCGACATCCCGGCGACCCTGTTGCTCCAGGCGCAGGACGCGGGCCGGCATCTGACCGCGCAGGAGAAGACGTACGCCACCGCGATGATCGAGAACAGCGACAACGACTCCGCGTCGGCGCTGTGGCGGATCATCGGCAGGACCGACGGGCTCGACGCGGCGAACAAGCGCTTCGGCCTGACGGACACCACCGGCGGCGACGACATGCTGTGGGGGCTGACCCAGACCACGGCCGCCGATCAACTGACGCTGCTCAAGCAGGTGTTCGGGGACGACGTGGAGCTGAGCGAGGCCTCGCAGAGGTATCTCCAGGGGCTGATGGGGCAGATCGCCGAGGACCAGGACTGGGGGGTGTCGGCCGCGGCCGACGGCTCCGCGTGGGCCCTGAAGAACGGCTGGCTGGCGCGCAGCACGACCGGGCTGTGGGACGTCAACAGCATCGGGCGCGTGACGGTCGACGGCGAGGACTACCTGGTGGCCGCGCTGTCGAACCGCAGCCCGACGAAGGAGAAGGGGATCTCGCTCGTCGAGGCGGCGGCACAGGCGGCCGTGTCGGCGTTCACCGGGAGCACCTCGTCGGCGTCCGCCTCGGCTTCCACGTCCGGCTGACCGGCCGAACCCCTCCACCGAGCGACAGCGACAGCCGAGAGCCTCCGCCGGCTGACCGACCTGGGGCCTGTACGGCTGACCGGCCTCGGGCTGTAGGACTGACCGGCCTGGGGCCTGTACGGCTGACCGGCCTGAGGTCTGTACCGCTGAACGGCCCTGGGGCGTCCGCCGCATGACCCGCCCCGGTCCCTCCACAGCTGACGAGACCGGACACCTGCCTGAGGCCTGTACGGCTGACCGGCCTGGGGCCTGTACCGCTGAACGGCCCTGGGGCGTCCGCCGCATGACCCGCCCCGGTCCCTCCACAGCTGACGAGACCGGACACCTGCACCGACCGGCAGACCGACTGACAGACTGACTGACCCCGACACCTCCGCCCACCGACCGGCCCAGAGGCCTCCCGAGGCTGACCCGCTCAGAGACCCCAGCCGAATGACCCGCCCTGGGGCCTCCGCGGCTGAGCAGCCCGGACACCTGCACCGACCGGCCGGCCGACCGACCGGCTGACCCGGACACCACGCCCGGCCACCGGACCAGAGGCCTGCGCCGACCGGCAGGCCGGAGCTAGAAGGTGTCGTGTTCTTCGCGGCGGCCCCGCGACAGTACGACCGCCACGACGAGCAGCACTCCGCCGACGCTGCCGGCGAGCGGGCCCGCCCAGCTCGATGTGTCGTTGCCGGACTGGGTGGCGTCGGGGCCGGAGCCGAAGTACTTGGCGCCGTACGCGGCCGCGTGCAGGCCCTCGGGCTTGAGGCGGGCCGCGGCCTCGATGGCGGCGGCGGGGTCGACGAATCCGAAGCCGCGGGAGTCGTCGCGGCCGCCGACCGGGGCCTCTCGGGCCGTGTCCTCCAGGAGCTTCTTGATCTGTGCGGGCGTCAGGCCGGGGTGCGCGGCCTTGATGAGGGCGGCCGCGCCGGAGACGAAGGCCGAGGCCGCGCTCGTGCCCCAGCCCTCGTAGTACTTGTGGTCGGGGTCGGCGATCACGACGTCGACGCCGGGCGCGCTGACCGTGGCGTACCAGCAGTGGGTGGAGAAGGAGGCCCGGGTGCCGTAGCGGTCGACGGCGGTGGCGGCGATCACGCCAGGGTAGGCGGCCGGGTAGGAGATGTGGTCGCCCTTCTCGCCGCCGTTGCCGGCCGAGGCGACGACGACGGCGCCCTTCTTCAGCGCGTACTGGACGGCCTCGTCCTCGGTGGGCTCGGGGTGCGCGGAGGCGGAGTCGTCGCCGAGGGAGAGGTTGATGACGTCGGCGCCGTGGTCGGCGGCCCAGCGGATGCCGTCGGCGAGGGCGTTGCCGCGGGTGGCACGGGCCCGGGCGCGGGCGGAGTCGCCGTCCTCGAGGATCACGCGCACGGGCAGGATCTTGGCTTCGGGGGCGATGCCCATGACGCCGTCGGCGTCGCCGGGGCCGTGCCCGTGGCCGGCGATGATGCCGGCCATGGCGGTGCCGTGCCGGGCCCAGGCGCGGTCGCCGCGCCGGGCGCCGAAGCCGATCATGTCCTTGCCGGGCAGGACGTTGCCGGCGAGGTCGGGGTGGTCGGCCTCGACGCCGGTGTCCAGGACGGCGACGGTGATGCCCTTGCCTTTGGTGGTGCGCCAGGCCTGCTGGGTGTGCATGGCGTCCAGGGCCCACTGCTGGGCGCGGATGCCGTCGGCGTGCGCGGCGGTGGACGGGACGAGGGCGAGGGAGGCGGCGAGGAGCAGGCTCAGCGCCCCCGTCCTGCGGGTGCTGCGGGTGCTGCGGGTGCTGCGGGTGCTGTGGGTGCTGTGGGTGCTGTGGGTCACGACGGCTTTCACGAGGGCTTCTCCGTGGCCGAACCGACGGTCTTGCGGAAGCCTCGTTCGATGCGGTCGGCCAGGCCCTGGGCCTCGTGGCCGAGGCCCGCCTGGGCGGGGGCCGTGGTGGCGCCGGACTGCATCGCGTCCCCGGCGGGCTGCGGGGCGTCGACGGTGCGGCCGTCGGCCCAGCCGGAGACGGCGTACACGACGACCGGGGCGTCGGTGAGGACGGAGATGGTCCAGGACGCGCGCTGCTTGTCGCCGAAGGCCGCGGCGACGGTGTCCTCGGCGGCGTACGGGCGGGGCATGAGGTCGGTGCGCCGGTCGAGGCCCTCGGCCTTGAAGCGGGCGGCGAGGGAGCCCATGGCGGTGGCGTCGGCCTTGGTGAAGAGCAGGCCGACGGTGGTGACGTAGCTCTGGGTGGCGTCCGTGTACGTGGCGCGCAGCAGGCGTGCGCAGCCGACCGGGGCGAGTGCCTTGCGCAGCAGCGGGTCGAAGGCGTCCTGGCAGCCGCTGTCCGGCGCGACGGCGACGCGGGTCCAGGTGCGGTCGGCGCCGCCCGGCCCGGCGCCGCGGCCCTCCACGGTGGGCGGGAACAGCTGGTCGACGGGGATGCTGTGCCACATGCTGCCGACCGCCGCGAAGGTACCGGCCGCGCCGCCCTTCCCCGAGTCCCCGGTGAGCCAACTCCCCGTCACGGCACCGCCGATGAGCCCGAGTCCGAGCACGACGCACGCGGTCGCCGCGGCCGTCCGCGGCCCCACCCGCACCCGCCCCCCGAGCGTCCGCCCGCGCCCTCGCTCGTCGTACCCCTCGGGCTCCCCGAACGCCACCACGGGCCGCCCCGCACCGAGCACCGCGCCGGGCGCCATGGGAGCGCTCCAGGAGAGGGCCGGATCGGGGGAGGCGGCGGAGGCGGTGGAGCCCGGGGCGCCCGCGGGGCGGGGCGGGGTGGCGGGCCGGAGCCGGCGCGCGGCGTCCGCGGGCGCGGCGGCCCGGTCGGCTGTGGCCGGGCGCGGTGCCGTACGCGCGGAGCCGGGGCGGCCCGCGGCAGGCCTGGCGCCGCCGCCAGACGGGGTGTCGGGCGCGGTAGCCGTCGTGGCGGGGATCGGTCGCAGGCGTGTCGTCGTCTCCGACGCGTTCTCGGCAGGTGCGTTGCTACGCCGTGCCGCCGCCGTCGGACGGTGCCCGGGACGGGGTGGTACGACACCGGACGTGGTCCCCCCGGCGCCCGGACCCGCCGTCTCGCGCCCGGCCGTCGGCGGGGCGTCGGGGAAGCGGGCCGAGGCCGGCGGCGGGGGCGGGGTCATGGGGTCGGTGCCGCCTGGGGCCGCGGAACGGAAGGCCGGGACGCGAGGGCGGCCGTCCGGTGAGGCGGCCGTGGGGTGGGCGGCGGCGCGGTCGTCGCCGCGCGGCGACGTGGGGCCGGGGCCCGTTTCGGATGCGGCAGGCGCACGGGTTCCCGTCGGGGCGCTCGCTTCCGGGTCCGACGGTCCCGGACGTGCGGAGCCCGACGGTCCTGGGCGCGCGGAGCCCGACGGTCCTGGGCGCGCGGAGCCCGACAGTCCCACACGTTCGAAGTTCCGCAGCCCCGGACGCCGGAAGTCCCGCAGTTCCCTGCGCGCGGAAGCGCCCGGTGCCGCCGATACCGCCGAGTCCGAACCGCCGGCGACGTCGCCCGCCGGCTTCTCCGCCCGCGGCTCCCCGGGCGCCTCGGTGGACTCATCGGTCCGGCCCTCCCCCGCCGCCGGACGCGGGGGCGTCGTCGGTCGCGGGGGAATGGAGGCGTGGCGCGCTTCCGTGGTCATGCACCCCCCGTTCCTCGTGCCCGGGCCGTGTCCTCGTACGCGGGCCGTCCTCGTCACCCGGCCCGGCGCGGACTCGTCCGTCACCGGGCACGCATACCCGTACGTGCGAACCGCCATCCCGGCTCAACCGTGCGGCCGGGATCGTTGCGCCGTACGTGCGCGTCACTCTACGGGTTGCCCCCGCTCGAACGGGAACCAGTCCGCGAGCCCGGGGCATCTGCCCGGAACGTCCCCCTACCCTGCGGTAATCCGGTCTGGCAGGCTTCGTTCATGACTGCGCGCGCCGCCGACCGGGCCCGTTACGACCGGGCCACCGCCCATCTCGACGCCCCTGTCGCGATCGTGGACCTGGACGCCTTCGACGCCAACGCGGACGACCTCGTCCGCCGGGCCGGCGGCAAGCCGGTCCGGGTCGCCAGCAAGTCCGTGCGCTGCAGGGCCCTTTTCGAACGCGTCCTCGCCAAGGACGGCTTCGCCGGCATCATGTCGTTCACCCTGGCCGAGTCCCTGTGGCTGGCGCGCTCCGGGTTCGACGACGTCCTGCTCGCCTATCCGTCGGCCGACCGCGCCGGCTTCGCCGAACTCGCGGGCGATCCCAAGCTCGCCGCCGCCGTCACCGTGATGATCGACGACCCTGCGCAGCTCGACCTGATCGACGCCTCGCGCGACGGGGGACGTGAAGTCGTCCGGGTCTGCCTGGAGTTGGACACCTCGCTGAAGCTGCTCGGCGGGCGGGTGCGGGTCGGTGCCCGCCGCTCCCCGCTGCACTCCCCCGCCCAGGTCGCCGACCTGGCCCGTACGGTGGCCCGGCGGCCGGGCTTCAGGCTCGTCGGGATCATGGCCTACGAGGGTCACATCGCCGGCGTCGGTGACGCGGTCGCCGGGCGGCCGCTGCGTTCGCGCGCCATCCGGCTGATGCAGGCGGCCGCCCGCCGGGAACTTGCCGAGCGGCGCGCGGCGGTGGTGCGGGCGGTCCGGGCCGTGGCGCCGGATCTGGAGTTCGTCAACGGCGGCGGCACGGGCAGCGTCCAGCACACGGCGGCGGAGGACGCGGTCACGGAGATAGCCGCCGGTTCCGGGCTCTACGTCCCGCGTCTCTTCGACAACTACACGTCCTTCCGCGGCCGTCCGGCGGCCCTCTTCGCCCAGCCCGTCGTACGGCGCCCGGACGTCGGGGTCGTGACGGTGCTCGGCGGCGGCTACCCGGCCTCCGGTGCGGCCGGTCCGGACCGGCTGCCGGTGCCGTATCTGCCCGAGGGGCTGCGTTACGACCCGCAGGAGGGGCCCGGGGAGGTGCAGACCCCGCTGCTCGGCTCGCCCGCGGACGACCTGCTGATCGGCGACAAGGTGTGGTTCCGGCACGCCAAGGCCGGTGAGCTGTGCGAGCGGTTCGACGTGCTGCACCTGATCGAGGGCGACCGGGTGACAGCGACCGTGCCGACGTACCGCGGCGAGGGCCGCACGTTTCTGTGACGGCTCAGTTCGACTTCCTGTGACGGCTCACTTCAACTTCCTGTGACGGCTCAGCTCGACGGGCCGATGCTGCTGCCGACGCCGCCGCTCGTGCCGGCGTCGCCGACGGGCCGTATCCCCTTGGTGATCTTGTCCATGTCGGCCAGGGGCGGCCCGTCCGGGCCCGCGTCGAAGACGAAGCGAACGATGACCGGCGCCTCGGTGCCCACGCTGGACGGGAAGGCCAGCGACTGGACGTAACCGCCGGGCCCCTTGGCCGTCCGGACGCGCCAGCGCACGAAGTACCCGGCGCGGCCCGCGACCTCGACCTGCCCGGACTTGACGGCCTGCTGGGAGGTGATCCCGCCGTAGGGGCGCTGGTCGACCTCGTTCCGGTCGTACGCCCCGTCGGCCGCGTCCGCGATGTCGCTCTTCGCCAGGGCCTCGGGTGACGTCCCGTCGGCCGCGGTCGCCGTGCGTGTGATGACCAGGCCGTGCCGGCACAGGCCGACGCCGGCGGGGCAGTCGTAGGTGCCGTGGGTGGTCATGACGACGTCGTCCTCGGCGACGTACTGCGGTCTGACCCAGCCGTCGGGCAGCGGCAAGGTGATGCCGTTGAGCTGGTCGACGACCACGGACGGGTCGTCGGCGAAAGGGCCGGACGTGGACGGCGATTGGGAAGGCGTGGCGCTCGTGGGTGCGGCGGACCGCGTGGTGGGGGCGGTCTTCGTCTCGGCGCCGCCCCCGTTGTCGTGGCCGAGCACGAACACGCCCGTGACGATCGCGGCGACGAGGACGGCCCCGGCCGTGGTGAGGGCGACGGCCCTGGCGCGCGTCGAGCCCCCCGCGGCGGACGGCGGCGGGACCGGCTGCCCCGGTGCTTTGGGGGCGCGCCGGTGCTCGGTCCAGGCCGTACCGTCCCACCAGCGTTCCAGGTGCGGGGCCGTCGGATCGCGGTACCAGCCGGGCGGGGTCGACATGCTCATCCCGGCACTGTAGGACGGACCTTGGAGATCAGTACACGGTGTCCCGCTGGTCGGGAACCACCGTGCCGTCGTCACGCAGGACGGGTCCCGTGCTGCCGTCCGGTTCGTTGAAGGCGGCGGTCGAGCACGGGTAGGGGTCCGGTCTGCGCGGCAGCGGGTCGAGGAACATGGGGTTGATCAGCCAGCGGCCGTCGGCGTCGTCGTAGGCGCGGCACATCAGTTCGGGCTTGTTGCGGTTGAGCACGAGGTGTGCGGCGGTGGCGTCGCCGACGAAGGTGACGTCGGTGTCGGCGTCCCCGGCGGCCAGGGCGGGCCGCTGCGGCCGTGGTTGCTTCCGCCAGGCCGCCGCACCCCGGATCCCGTAGATCTCCTGGTTGATCCAGCAGCGCTTGCCGTCGATGTACGGGATCGCCTCGCCCCGGGTCGCCGGGATGCCGCCGCAGCCGAAGTTCCAGGGGGTGATGCGGCCGCGGCGGTCGAGGACGGAGCGGATCGCGAGGGTGTGCGCGGGGTCGATGCCGACGCCGCGGGACCAGACCTCGGTGATCGGTTCGGAGCCGGCGGAGACGATGTGGACGTCGAATCCGGCCCGTTGCAGGGTGCGGACGAGGTCGCGCTGCTGGTCGTAGTAGCGGACGTACGCGGGGACCGTGTGGGTGCCGAGGGTCCGGGTGGCGCCGACGGGGGCCGCGAGGGCTTCGCGGCGGGCGGCGCGGGCGTAGGAGGAGAGCTCGGCAGGCGTGTGGCCCGCGAAGAGCTGGGGCACCCAGGCGTACTGCGGGACGGTGCGCCGGTGGTCCCAGGTGCCCGCGAAGGCCGGGGCGCCGCTCATGGTGGTGGCGTGCTCGCGGATCTCGAGGATCTCGTCCGTGCAGCGCGGGTTGGCCGAGGTGGGCAGGGGCGCGCCCACGGGGACGCCGGTGCCGCAGGCCGCGGTGAGGGCCCGGTCGGCGGCGTCCGTGAGCCACTTGCTGGTGTCCTTCCAGCGGGCGGGGCGCAGGACCCTGTCGTGCCCGAGGGACCAGGCGAGGGTGGCGTCGGTGACGTCGTTCTTGGTGACCGTGTTGTCCCAGTCGAACACGGCGATGGGGCGCTGCCGGCCGGGGACGGGGCGGGCGGCGCAGGTGCCGCGGGTGTCGATGACGTGCTGGAGGCGGGCGCGGTTGTCGCCGTACCAGTTGCTGGACAGGCGGGGGCAGGTGGTGGGGTGTCCGGTCGCGCCGGCTGCGGGGGGTGCGGCCGCCAGGGCGGCGGCCGCGACCAGGGTCCACGCCAGAAGGTGTCGCATACGACGGGAACCGTACCGGTACGCGGGGATTTACCTAGAGAGGCGTGACGTACGCCCCCGCGATTCCCCCGTCCACCAGGAAGTCGGTGGCGTTCACGAAGGAGGAGTCGTCGCTGGCGAGGAAGGCGACGGCGGCGGCGATCTCCTCGGCCTCCGCGAACCGGCCGACCGGGATGTGGACCAGGCGGCGTGCGGCCCGCTCTGGGTCCTTGGCGAAGAGCTCCTGGAGGAGTGGAGTGTTGACCGGTCCGGGGCAGAGGGCGTTCACGCGGATGCCCTCCCGCGCGAACTGCACGCCCAGCTCGCGGGACATGGCCAGCACGCCGCCCTTGGAGGCCGTGTACGAGATCTGCGAGGTGGCCGCGCCCATCCGGGCCACGAAGGACGCCGTGTTGATGATGGACCCCTTGCCCTGGCGGCGCATGTAGGGGATGGCGGCCTTGCAGCACAGGTAGACGGAGGTGAGGTTGACCTCCTGCACGCGCTTCCAGGCCTCCAGGCCGGTCTCCAGGATGGAGTCGTCGTCGGGCGGGGAGATGCCGGCGTTGTTGAAGGCGATGTCGACGCTGCCGTAGGTGTCGTACGCCGTCCTGAACAGGGCCTCCACCTGCTCGGAGTCGGTGACGTCGACCTTCACGAAGAGCCCGCCGACCTCCTCGGCCGCCGCCTTGCCGCGGGTCTCGTCGACGTCGCCGCAGACGACGTGGGCGCCCTCGGAGGCGAGTCGGCGCGCGGTGGCGAGGCCGATGCCGCTGCCGGCTCCGGTGATGACGGCGGTACGGCCGACCAGGCGGCGGCAGATGGTGTCCGATGTCTGAGAGGTCACTGTGCGGGGCCCTCCGTGCTGATGAAGACGTTCTTGGTTTCGGTGAAGGCGGTCAGCGCGTCCGGGCCCAGTTCACGGCCGATGCCGGACTGCTTGAAGCCGCCGAACGGGGTCCAGTAGCGGACGCTGGAGTGCGAGTTGACGGACAGGTTGCCGGCGCGGACGGCCTGGGAGACGCGCAGGGCGCGGCCGACGTCCCGGGTCCAGATCGAGCCGGAGAGGCCGTAAACGGTGTCGTTTGCGAGGCGGATCGCGTCGGCCTCGTCCTCGAAGGGGAGGATGACGGCGACCGGCCCGAAGACCTCCTCGACGGCCACGCGCGCGTGCGGGTCGACGTCGGTGAGGACGGTGGGCGGGAACCAGAAGCCGGGGCCCTCCGGGGCCTTGCCGCGGATGCCGGGCGCGTCCGCGTCGACGTACGAACGGACGCGTTCCAGCTGCGCCTTGGAGATCAGTGGTCCCATCTGGGTGGCCTCGTCGGCCGGGTCGCCGACCAGGACGGACTCGATGGCGGGGGCGAGGAGGTCGAGGAAGCGGTCGTAGGCGGTGCGCTGGACGAGGATGCGGGTGCGGGCGCAGCAGTCCTGGCCGGAGTTGTCCAGGAAGGACATGGGGGCGGCGGCCGCGGCGGCCTCCAGGTCGGCGTCGGCGAAGACGATGTTGGGGCTCTTGCCGCCGAGTTCGAGGGTGACGCGCTTGAGGAGGGCGGAGCCCTTCGCCAACACCTGTTTGCCCACGACCGTGGACCCAGTGAAGACGATCTTCGCCACGCCCGGGTGCTCGACCAGGGCGTTGCCCGCGACGGGGCCGTGCCCGGGCAGCACCTGGAAAAGGTACTCGGGAAGCCCGGCCTCCAGGGCGAGTTCGGCAAGGCGCAGGGCGGTGAGCGGGGTCGTCTCGGCGGGCTTGAGGATCACCGCGTTGCCGGCGGCGAGCGCCGGGGCCGTGCCCCAGGCCGCGATCGGCAGGGGGAAGTTCCAGGGCGCGATGACGCCGACGACGCCGAGCGGTTCGAGGATGGTGACGTCGAAACCGCCGGGGACCGGGATCTGGCGTCCCGTCAGCCGCTCCACTCCCCCGGCCGCGTAGTCGAGCAGGTCGCGGACGTTGCCCGCCTCCCAGCGGGCGTTGCCGACGGTGTGGCCGGCCTCGCGGACCTCCAACCGGGCGAGCTCCTCGAGGCGTTCGTCGACGGTCGCGGCGAAGCGGCGCAGCAGCCGGGCGCGGTCGCCGGGCGCGAGGGCGGCCCACGCCGACTGCGCCTGCGCGGCACGGACGACCGCGGCGTCGACGTCGGCCGCGGTGGCGGCCGGAACGGTGGCGACGACCTCTTCGGTGGCCGGGTTGAGGACCTGAAGCTCGTGCCCGTAGGACTCGTAGGGCTCGTAGGACTCGGAGGACTGCGCGGGGCACTGCGCGGAGGACTGCGCGGAGGACTGCGCGGAGGACTGCTTGTGGGACAAGGAAGAACCTCTCACATGCGTTCGAAGGAGCGGCGCAGCTCCCAGTCGGTGACCGCGGCGTCGAAGGCGTCGAGTTCGACGCGCGCCATGTTGCGGTAGTGCGCGACGACCTCGTCACCGAAGGCGGCCTTGGCGATCGGGCTGTTCTCCCAGAGCTCGGCGGCCTCGCGGAGCGTGGTGGGGACGTGCTCGAACCCGGCGGTATAGGCGTTGCCCGGACAGGGCTCGGGCAGCTCCAGCTTCTGCTCGATGCCGTACAGCCCCGCGGCGACCAGCCCCGCCACCGCCAGGTGCGGGTTGACGTCGCCGCCGGGCAGCCGGTTCTCGAAGCGCAGGGAGCGGCCGTGGCCGACCACGCGGAGGGCGCAGGTGCGGTTGTCGTGGCCCCAGGCGACGGCGGTCGGCGCGAAGGAGCCGGGCTGGAACCGCTTGTAGGAGTTGATGTTGGGGGCGTAGAGGAGCGAGAAGTCCCTCAGCGCGGCCAACTGCCCGGCGAGGAAGTGGCGCATCACCTCCGACATGCCGCCCGGGTCGCCCGGAGAACCGGCCATGGCGTTGGTGCCGTCGGCGTCCGCGAGCGAGAGGTGGATGTGGCAGGAGTTGCCCTCGCGCTCGTTGTACTTGGCCATGAAGGTCAGGGACACGCCCTCCTGGGCGGCGATCTCCTTGGCGCCGGTCTTGTAGATGGCGTGCTGGTCGCAGGTGCGCAGGGCCTCGTCGTAGCGGAAGGCGATCTCGTGCTGGCCGGGGTTGCACTCGCCCTTGGCGGACTCGACGGTGAGGCCGGCGCCGGCCATGTCGTTCCGCAGACGGCGCAGCAGGGGTTCGATGCGGCCGGTGCCGAGGATCGAGTAGTCGATGTTGTACTGGTTGGCCGGGGTGAGCCCTCGGTAGCCCGCGTCCCAGGCCTGCTCGTAGGTGTCCTTGAAGACGATGAACTCCAGCTCGGTGCCGACCTGGGCGGTGTAGCCGTGCTCGGCGAGGCGTTCCAGCTGGCGGCGCAGGATCTGGCGGGGCGCGGCGGCGACCGGGGAGCCGTCGTTCCAGGCGAGGTCGGCGATGACCATGGCGGTGCCCGCGTGCCAGGGGACGCGGCGGAGCGTGGACAGGTCCGGGTGCATGGCGAAGTCGCCGTAGCCGCGGTCCCAGGAGGACATGGCATAGCCGTCGACCGTGTTCATCTCGGTGTCGACGGCCAGGAGGTAGTTGCAGCCCTCGGTGCCGTGGTGGAGGACCTCGTCGAGGAAGAAGCGCGCGGCGAACCGCTTGCCCTGGAGACGCCCTTGCATGTCGGGGAAGGCCAGGACGACGGTGTCGATCTCACCGCTCGCGACGAGGGCGTGCAGCTCCTCGACGCTCAGCGGGGGTGTGCGGTCTGCCACGGGAGAGCCTCCTTCGGCTACTTCGGCCAGCCGGGAGCCATAAGGTATTGCCGAGAACCATTGCTTGGGAAGGGGATGCGGCCGGATGGCGCAGGACACGGGTCCGCAGAGGCTGGACGATCGCCTCACGCCGGTGCTGCGGCCGGTGCGGGCGGGCAACGGCTTCGAGGAGGCGCTCGAGCAGATCCTGCAGGTCGTCCGGCTCGGGCTGGTACCGGCCGGCGAGCGGCTGCCGGCCGAGCGGGAGCTGGCGGAGCGGCTGGGAATCAGCCGGGTGACCCTGCGCGAGGTGCTCAAGGTCCTGCAGGACCAGAAGCTGGTGGAGTCGCGGCGCGGGCGCTACGGCGGAACGTTCGTGCTGCCCCGTCCGGACGCGGGCGGCGAGGACGAGCTGCGGCGCCGGATCGCCGAGGTCGACATCGAGGACGTGCTGCGCTTCCGGGAGGTGCTGGAGGTGGGCGCGGCGGGCCTGTGCGCGGCGCACGGGCTCACCGACGAGCAGGCGGCGCGGCTGCGGGAGGCGCTGGACCGCACGCACGACGCGCCACTGGCCGACTACCGGCGCCTGGACACGTTGCTGCACCTCACACTCGCCGAGCTGTGCGGCTCGCCGTCGCTCACCGCGCAGTACGCCGCGGTACGGGCGACGGTGAACGACCTGCTGGACTGCATCCCGCTGCTCGTGCGCAACCTGGAGCACTCGCAGCGGCAGCACATCGCGCTGGTGGAGGCAGTACTGGACGGCGACGCCGACGGGGCGCGGGAAATGATGCGGGAGCACTGCGCCGGAACGGCGGCGCTGCTGCGGGGCTTTCTGGCGTGACGGCGTCGGGGGTTTCCGGGGCTTCGGACCTCCGGGACTGGGCTCCGCGCTGCTGGGGCTCCAGGCCCCCGGGACTCCGGGACTGACCTCCGGGACTCGGGACTCGGGCTTCCGGGACTGGCGTCCGGGCCTCCAGAACCCCGGCGGGGCTTGCCGCGACAACCGAGGCCCGTAAAGGTATGTTCGTACACCATTGCAGGGCAGGGAGGGCCGTGTGACCGGACGACCGCTGATCGGCATCAGTACGTACCTGGAGGCCGGGGCGCGCTGGGGTGTGTGGGAGCTGGAGGCGGCGCTGCTGCCGGTCGGCTATCCGCGGCTGGTGCAGCGGGCGGGCGGGCTCGCCGCGCTGCTGCCGCCGGACGAGCCGGAGAACGCCGCCGCGGCCGTGGCCCGCCTCGACGGGCTGGTGATCGCGGGCGGCCCGGACGTCGAGCCCGTCCGCTACGGCGCGCGGCCCGACCCCCGTACGGGCCCGCCCGCCCGGGCCCGGGACGCCTGGGAACTCGCGCTGATCGAGGCGGCGTTGGCCGCGCGCGTCCCGCTGCTCGGCATCTGCCGGGGCATGCAACTGCTGAACGTCGCCCTCGGCGGGACCCTCGTCCAGCATCTCGACGGGCACGCGGAGGTGGTCGGCGTCTTCGGCGGTCACCCGGTCAAACCGGTGCCCGGCACGCGGTACGCCGAGGCGGTGCCGGAGGAGATGACCGTCCCGACCTACCACCACCAGGCGGTCGACCGCCTCGGCGAGGGTCTGGTGGCCTCGGCGCACGCGGAGGACGGCACGGTGGAGGCCATCGAGCTGCCGGCCGCCGACTGGGTGCTGGGCGTGCAGTGGCACCCGGAGATGGGCGAGGACCTCCGGGTCATGCGGGGGTTGGTCCGGGCGGCGGCCGCCGGCTCGTCCCGCACGACCGCGTCCTGAGCCCCGGCCCCCCGTGCCCGGGCGAGGGGCTGCGGACAGGTGGGAGGAGAACGGGAGGGAGAAGCTGCGGAGCGGAGCCATCACTGCTGCCGTAGCCCGGCAGGGCAGGGCAGGGGGTGGTCCAGGCGGCGGCTTCCCGGTGACGGGGTGGACGACGGGCGCCCCGAGTGCGCCCCGCGACGGCATCCGTGACGGCGTCGGGGAGTTCCTCCCAGAAGGTACGGACGCCCGTGGCGGGCGGGGCGGCGGGCTCGTGCGCGCCATGGTGCGGGCCGGAACCGGCAGCGCGCGCGCTTTTCCACCGGGCCTCGCCCGCCCCCACCCCGAACGCCGACCGGAGACCCCCGATGCCCGCCGATGCCGCAGATCTGCGGCAGCGACACCGGACACTGTCGGCATTCGAGGAGCGGCACCCCACAGCCGCCCCGCTCCTCAGTCGGCGAGACGGACGGGTGGGTGAGCAGGGAGCACTTCGCCGCACCCCGGCCCCGCGTCCCCGCCGTCCGCCACCTCGGACCCAACTGGTACGCCGCCGTCATGGGCACCGCCGCCGTCGCCACGGCGGGAGCCGCACTCCCGGTGCGCGGCCCCGGACTGCGCACCGCCTGCGCCGCCGTCCGGGCCCTGTCTTTCGTCCTGCTGGTGGCCCTCCTCGCCGCTCGCACCGTGCACTGGACGCACCATCGCGACCAGGCCCGCGCCCGCCTCCTCGACCCGGCCACGGCCCCGTTCCACGGGCTGTCTCGCCATGGCCCTGCTGGCCGTCGGCGGCGGGGCGCCCCGGCCGTCGGACGGGAACTGGTCAGCGGCGCGCTGCTCGCAGTGCCTCGCCCAACACCCGCGGCGCCTCGGCCAGTGACGGCCCGTACCACGTCAGGTGCCGTCCGCTGACCAGCGCGCACGGCAGTCCGGGGAAGGCCTCCGGGCCGTCGACGGCGGTGAAGCGGTACGGCTCGTCCGGCAGGACGACGACGTCCGGGGCCGCCGCCCGCAGCTCTTCCAGCGGGATGCGGGGGTAGCGCTCGGCGTGGTCCGCATACAGGTGGTCGACGCCGAGGCGGGACAGCACATCGCCCGCGAAGGTGTCCCGGCCGAGCACCATCCAGGGCCGCCGCCAGATCGGCACGACTGCGGTCGTACGCCCCTGAGGTGCCGGCAGCGACGACCAGGCCGCCTCCACCTCGTCCAGCCACCGCGGCCGTGCCGTCACCCCGCACGCGTCCAGCACCCGCGCCAGTTCCCGGAAGGCCTGCGGCACGTCGCGCACCTCGGTCACCAGCACCTCGACGCCCGCCGCGCGCAGCGCGTCGAGGTCGGGCGTGCGGTTCTCCTCCTCGTTGGCGACGACCAGGTCGGGGGCGAGGGCGACGATCCGGTCGGCCTTGGGGTTCTTGGTGCCGCCGACGCGGACGACGTCGAGGTCCGCCGGGTGGGTGCACCAGTCCGTGGCGCCGACCAGGACGCCGGGCCGCGACACCGCCACCGCCTCCGTGAGCGAGGGCACCAGGGAGACGACCCGCATCAGCGCGACCGGTCCTGCACCGCCTCGATGTGTTCGGCCACCGCGACCACGATCACACGCGTGTCCGGCACGGTCGCCCGCCAGCGGTGGCGCACTCCGCCGGTCAGGTACATGGTGTCGCCGCGCACGAGCCGGTAGGCGCGGCCCTCCGCCTCGATCTCCACCGCGCCGTCGGCGACGTACATCAACTCGTCGTTGCGGTGCTGGAATTCACGGCCCGCGTCGTGGTCACCGGTGAACTCGGAGGCGTGCAACTGGTGGTGACCGCGTACCAGCGAGCGCACCCGGGGTTCGGGCTCCAGCTCGGTGGCCTCGGCGCGCACGACGTCGACGCTGCACGCCGGGTCGGCCGCCGCCAGCAGCTCGACTGCGGTGGTGCGCAGGGCGTCGGCGACCTTTTCGAGGGAGCTTCTGCTGGGACGGGCCCGGTCGTTCTCGATCTGGCTCAGGAAGGGGACCGACAGGCCGCTGCGCTCGGCCACGACTGCGAGGGTGAGCTCCAGCGCGCGGCGGCGCCGCCGCACGGCCGCGCCCACTCGAAGTGGCTGCTCTTTGTGGTCGCCCATCGCTCCGGCTCCTTCCTTCGCTCGTCGGTCCGCTGCCCGTGTGCCCGGCTCCGGGCGCACTTCTTCTGATGAGTTCTCTGCACCCTACGCATGTTCGGCAAACCGTTTCATGCGGCCGTCACTTCCCCGTCACCTCGCGGGGCCTGCGACCTCACAGATCGCGCCAGTGGATCAGCGTCCGTGCCTCACCGGGCGCGACGTCCTCCCGGGGACGAAGCGGCAGATCAGGCGTGGAGACCGGCACGGCGGGGCAGGGGACGGCACCCTGCCGCCGCCGGAATACGGGACCCCAGGCGACAATCCCACGCCGCCCGAACACGGGACCCCAGGCAGCCGGCCCGCGCCGCCCGAACACGGGACCCCAGGCGACAATCCCACGCCGCCCGAACACGGGACCCCAGGCGACAATCCCACGCCGCCCGAACACGGGACCCCAGGCAGCCGGCCCGCGCCGCCCGAACACGGGACCCCAGGCAGCCGGCCCGCGCCGCCCGAACACGGGACCCCAGGCAGCCGGCCCGCGCCGTCGCGGCGTCGCGGGCGCGCGTCCGCGTATGCGGGTTGCGCCGCCCGCCCCGGCCCTCGGTCGGAGTGCGCGGTGAGCTCGGGCGTGGGCATGGCCCTGCGTGGTTGGCCGGATCCTTGCCGTAAGTGGAAGCATGCTCCCCGGGCCGGTGCGCACCGGGGCAGCACCGCGGACATGACCCGAGGGGCGGGCCGCACCCACGCGGTCAGGAGGCGTGGGAAGGCCCGCCCCTCGGGCGGCGGTCGGCGCAGCGGCTACTGCGGCGTCATCCGGTCGACCATGTCCGGGTGCTTCTTCAGCCAGGCGTCGACCGCTTCCTCCTCGTGCCCCTGGCCGCGCTTGTTGATCTCGCTCTCCAGGCTGCCGAGCTCGTCCTCGCTCATCCTGAAGTTCTTGATCCACTTCGTGACCTGCGGGTACTGCTCCGGGAACTTCTCGCTGGAGATGGTGCGGATCGTGTTGCCCTCGCCGAAGAGCTTCTTGTCGTCCTTCAGCCTGGTGAGGTCGTACTCGCTGTACGCCCAGTGCGGCGACCAGAGGACGACCGCGACGGGCTCCTTCTTGGCGTAGGCGCGCTTGAGCTCGGCCAGCATCGCCGGCGTGGAGCCGTCGACGACCTTGTACTCCTTGTCCAGGCCGTAGCCGGGCAGGACCTTGTTCTTGAGCAGGTTCATTTCGCCGGTACCCGGTTCGATGCCGATGATCTTCCCGCCGAAGGTGCCCGCCTTACCCTTGAGGTCCTCGAGGGACTTGACGTCCTTGACGTACGAAGGCACGGCGACTTCCAGCGAGGTCGGCCGGTACCAGGTGCCCAGGTCCCTGAGTGAGTCCTTGCTCTTGTCCCAGTAGTTCTTCTGGGCGTAGGGCAGCCAGGCGTCGAAGTTGAGGTCGATGTCGCCGGAGGCCAGGCCGGTGTAGACCGGGCCCACGTCCATCTGCCTCAGGTTCAGCCGGTAGCCGCGCCGCGCCAGGACGTTCTTCCACAGGTAGGTGACGGCGACGTCCTCGTCCCAGGGGAACCATGCGACGTCCAGGGCGCGCTTCGCCTCGGCCGGGTGCGAGCCGGAGCCGCCCTGCACCGGGGCCAGCTTGTCGACGATCCCCGGGTTGTCCTTCAGCCAGGCGCGCACGGCGTCCTGCTGCCTGCCCTTGCCCGCCTTGTTGATCTCGGCTTCGAGGCTGGTGAGCTGCTTCTCGCTCACCCTGAAGTTCTTCAGCCACTTGCCGACGACGGGGTTGTCGTCCGCGAAGCCCTTGCGGGCCAGCGTGTGCACGCCGTCGCCCTTGCCCCAGGCGCCCTTGGGGTCCTTCAGCTTCTTCAGGTCGTAGTCGTTGTACGCCCAGTGCGGCGACCAGAGCGTGACGACGATCGGTTCCTTCTTGCTGTAGGCGCGCTTGAGCTCGGCCAGCATCGCGGGCGTGGAGCTGTCGACGACCTTGTACTCCTTGTCCAGGCCGTACTCCTTGAGCACCTTGCTCTTGAGCAGGGCCATCTCGCCGGCGCTGGACTCGATGCCGGTGATCTTCCCGCCGAAGGTGCCGGCCCTGCCCTTGAGGTCGGCCAGGGAGTCGACGCCCTTCATGTACGACGGCACGCTCAGCTCCAGGGAGGTGGGGCCGTACCAGGAGCCGAGGTCGTCGAGCTGCTTGCCGTACTTCTTCCAGTACTGCGCGTGGGTGGTCGGCAGCCAGGAGTCGGTCTCGAAGTCGACGGTGCCCTGCGCGAGAGAGGTGTAGAGCGGTCCGGCGTCGAACTGCTTGGCCTCCACGTGGAAGCCGCGCTGTTCGAGGATCTCCTTCCACAGGTAGGTGGAGGCGACGCCCTCGTCCCAGGGGATGTAGCCGATGGTGATCTTCTTGCCGCCGCCGACGTCCTTGCCGTCGGCCACGGCCGCGGAGCCGTCGTGGCCGCCGAAGACACCCATGCCGCCCGCCACGAGTGCGAGGATGACGACCCCGATCACGGCGACTGTCGGGCGGGGCCGGTACGACCAGATCTTCATGCCCTGCGCGGCGCGCGCCTTCGCGGCGGCGCGGCGGCCGAGCGGGGAGACCTGGGTGCCCAGGGCGCTGGTCATGCGGTCGAGGTAGATCGCGAGGATCACGATGGCGATACCGGCCTCGGAACCGAGGCCGACGTTGAGCTGGCCGATGGCCTCGTTGACGTCGCCGCCGAGGCCGCCGGTGCCGACCATGCCGGCGATCGCGGCCATGGACAGGCCGAGCATGATGACCTGGTTCACACCGGCCATGACGGTGGGCAGTGCCAACGGCAGCTGGACGCGCAGCAGCGTGTTGCGGGGCGTGGTGCCGAACGCGGCGGCGGCCTCGACCAGTTCCTTGTCGACCTGGCGGATGCCCAGCTCCGTCATCCGCACGCCCGGGGCGAGCGCGAAGATCAGCGTGGCGACGATGCCCGCCGAGGCGCCCGTCCCGAAGAACAGGATGGCCGGGATGAGGTAGATCATCGCGGGCAGCGTCTGCATGAAGTCCAGGACCGGCCGGACCAACCCGCTGACCCGGTTGGAGCGCGCCGCCCAGATGCCGACCGGCACCGAGACGACGAGCGCGATGATCGTCGCGACGAGGACGAGCGACAGCGTCACCATCGCGTCCTCCCACAGCTGGAGGGAGTCGATGAAGGCGAATCCCACGAAGGTGAGGACACCGGCGAAGGTGCCGCGCAGCCAGAAGGCGAGCACGGCGAAGATGCCCCCGAGGAGCAGTGGTTCGGGCGCCTGGAGGACGGCGTCGATGCCGTCGTAGGCTCCGGTGAACACGGTCTTGAAGAAGTCGAAGAGCCAGGCCATGTGGTCGAGCAGCCAGTCGACCGTGGTGTTGACCCAGTCGCCGAGCGGAATCCTAGGCACGGGCCACCACCTTCTCGCCGCCCTTGTCCCGCGGGGTGTCGCAGGTTCCGGGGGTGGCCTGCTCGTCGCCGAGGAAGCCGACGAGGCGTTGTCGCGGGACGACCCCGACGAGTGCGCGCTGCGCGTCGAGCACCGCGACGGGATGGGGCACCCGGGCACTGATCGCGCACAGCTCGGTGAACGGCGTGTCGGGCGTTGCGGTCTCGCAACCGCAGTCGGCCTCGTCACCGCGTACGTTCCGGTCCATGACCGAGCCCGCGGTGAGCACGCGGGAGCGGTCGACGTCCTGGGTGAAGGACGCGACGTACTCGCCCGCGGGGCGGAGCAGGATGTCCTCCGCGGTGCCGGTCTGCACGATGCGGCCGTCGCGCATGACGGCGATGCGGTCGCCCAGGCGCATGGCTTCGTTGAGGTCGTGGGTGATGAAGACGATCGTCTTCCTCAGGGTCTGCTGCAGCTGCAGGAGCTGGTCCTGCATGTCGCGGCGGATCAGCGGGTCCAGCGCGCTGAAGGACTCGTCCATCAGCAGCAGGTCGGCGTCGGTGGCGAGGGCGCGGGCCAGGCCCACGCGCTGCTGCATGCCGCCGGAGAGCTCGTCGGGCCAGGACTTCTCCCAGCCGGCCAGGCCGCACAGGGCGAGCGCCTCGCCGGCGCGACGCTCGCGCTCGGCGCGGGGCACGCCCTGCACTTCAAGGCCGTAGGCGGCGTTCTCGCGGACGCTGCGGTGCGGGAAGAGCGCGAAGTGCTGGAAGACCATACTGATCTTCTTCGAGCGGACCTCGCGCAGTTCGCGGTCGCTGAGCGCGGTCAGGTCCTGGCCGTCGAAGCGGACGTGACCCGCGGTCGGCTCCAGCAGCCCGTTGAGCATCCGCAGCAGTGTGGACTTGCCGGAGCCGGACAGACCCATGACGACGAAGATCTCGCCGGGCTCCACCGTGAAGGAGGCGTCGATCACGGCGGCGGTGGTGCCTTCGGCGCGCAGCTCCTCCCGGTCGGCTCCCCGCCGGAGTCTTTCCACTGCCTCGTCCGGTCGTCTGCCGAACACCTTGTACAGATGCTCGGCCTCAAGCCTGGATGACACGCGTACCTCTCATCTCGGCGGCCAGGAACGGATGCGGAGGGCCGCTGACAGTTGAAGTCTGCAACTACCTTCGCTCCGAGGCGGCGCCTGCCCAGGTGTCTCCTGGTCAAACGCATCAGTGGCCCGGTTCACACACACCGCTCACGGGTACCGCACAGAACGTCCGCGTTCGTGCCGGACGGGTGACTGTCGGTACCGTGCGGCATGATGCGAGGCGTGACCGGACGACTAATGCTCCTCGACACCGCCTCCCTGTACTTCCGCGCCTACTTCGGCGTCCCGGAGTCGATCAGGGCCCCGGACGGCACGCCGGTGAACGCCGTGCGCGGGCTGCTCGACTTCATCGACCGCCTGGTCAAGGACCACCGGCCCGATCACCTGGTGGCGTGCATGGACGCGGACTGGCGGCCGCGGTGGCGGGTCGAGCTCATCCCCTCCTACAAGGCGCACCGCGTCGCCGAGGAGCACGAGACGGGCCCGGACGAGGAGGAGGTGCCGGACACGCTTTCCCCGCAGGTCCCGGTCATCGAGGCCGTCCTCGACGCCGTCGGGATCGCGCGCGTGGGCGTCGCGGGGTACGAGGCGGACGACGTGATCGGCACGTTCACCGCGCGGGCCAAGGGCCCGGTCGACATCGTCACCGGCGACCGGGACCTGTACCAGTTGGTGGACGACGCACGCGGGGTGCGCGTGCTGTACCCGGTCAAGGGCGTCGGCACGCTGCAGGCCACCGACGAGGCGGCGTTGCGCGCGAAGTATGGGGTCGACGGCAGCGGGTACGCGGATCTGGCGCTGCTGCGCGGCGACCCCAGCGACGGACTGCCGGGCGTGCCCGGCATCGGGGAGAAGACGGCGGCCAGACTGCTCGCCGAGTTCGGCGACCTGGCCGGGATCATGGCGGCCGTCGACGACCCGAAGTCCAAGCTGACGCCATCGCAGCGCAAGCGGCTCGACGAGGCGCGGCCGTACCTCGCGGTGGCGCCGAAGGTCGTGCGCGTTGCGGCCGACGTCCCGCTGCCGGACGTCGACACGACGCTGCCCCGCACCCCGCGCGATCCGGCGGCGCTGGAGGAGCTGGCGACCCGCTGGGGACTGGGGGGTTCCCTGCAGCGGCTGCTCACCACGCTCGGGACGTGACGATTCCGCCGACGCGCGCTCATGAAGTCTTCATGGGAGAGGTGTTAACTGAGGGAAGGTGCTAACTTAGGTAAGCCTAAGCACGGGACCAGGGAGGCCGTCATGGCAGAACGTCCGGCGCGCAAGCCGCGAAAGGCTCACTCCGCGCAGGTCGTCCGCACCGAACGGCTGACCCCGCGCATGCAGCGCGTGGTGCTCGGTGGCGAGGGCCTGGCCGGCTTCTCGGCCGACACGTGCACGGACCACTATGTGAAGCTGCTGTTCCCGGCCGAGGGCGTCACCTACCCCGAGCCCTTCGACATGCAGCGGATCCGCGAGGAGTTCCCGCGCGAGCAGTGGCCGGTGACCCGGACGTACACCGTGCGCGCCTGGGACCCCGAACACCGTGAACTGACCCTGGACTTCGTCGTCCACGGCGACGAGGGCCTGGCGGGACCGTGGTCGCTGCGGGTCCAACCGGGCGAGACCGTGCGGTTCATGGGCCCCGGCGGCGCCTACGCCCCGGACGCGGCCGCCGACTGGCATCTGCTCGCCGGTGACGAGAGCGCCCTGCCCGCGATCGCCCGCTCCCTGGAGGCGCTGCCCGAGGGCGCCACGGCCCACGCCTTCATCGAGGTCGCCGACCCGGAGGAGGAACAGAAGATCGACTCCGACGTGGCGGTGGTCTGGCTGCACCGCGGGGACCGGCCGATCGGCCAGGCGCTGGTGGAGGCCGTACGGGCGCTGGAGTTCCCCGAGGGCCGGGTGCACGCCTTCGTGCACGGCGAGGCCGGTTTCGTGAAGGAGCTGCGCCGGCTGCTGCGGGTCGAGCACGCCGTCCCGCGCGAGGACCTGTCGATCTCCGGTTACTGGCGGCTCGGCCACGACGAGGACGGCTGGCAGGCCTCCAAGCGGGAGTGGAACGCGCGCGTCGATGCGGAGCAGGAGGGCGCGGCGAGCGCGGCGCCGGCCGCATGAGCCGAGCGAAGCGGCGGCACCTCGAAGGGTGCCGCCGCTTTCGCGTGCTCACACCGACCCGCTGGTACGACCGGAACGTCCGGATCGACAGCCACACCGCGACCACCGCAAGACCCACAAGAGCAACACCCCGGCTGAGCACGACGCCCCAGTCGGGGTGCTCGGACATCGCCGAACGGCCCGCCACCATCGCCCAGTTGCACGGGTTGAAGTCGGCGATGTGCCGCATCCAGGAGGGCATCTCGCCGCCTGTTTCGCGGAGCTGGCCGCGCGCTATCCGATCTCGGGCGCCATCCACCAGTGGTCGTCGCGGCTGACGAACGCCACCTTCGGCTGGTTCGCCGACTGGATCATGGTGATCGGGCAGATCGTGGTGGTCGCCGCGGCCGCGCTGGCGCTGCAGATGGTGCTGCCGGCGCTCTGGTCGGGCTTCCAGCTGGTGGGCGGGGATCCCTCGCCCACGTCGCCGGATGGCGCGGCCAACGCGGCGGTCCTCGGCGTGATCCTGCTGGTGCTGACCACCCTGGTGAACCTCGTGGACAACCGCGTGATGTCCGTGATCAACCGGATCGGCGTCACTGCCGAGATCATCGGAGCGGTCCTGATCATCCTGCTGCTGCTCAGCCACTCCGAGCGCTCCCCCGGCATCACCTTCCACACCACGGGCGGCGCCGGCACCGGCCTGTTCGGCGCGCTGCTCGTCGGCTCCTTCACGGCGGCGTACGTGATGATCGGCCTCGACAGCGCGGGCGAGATGAGCGAGGAGACCCACCACCCGCGGCGCACCGCGCCCCGCACGATCCTGACCGCGCTCGGCGCGGCCGGTCTGCTCGGCGGCCTGGTCATCCTCCGCGGCCTGGTCGCCGCGCCCAGCCTCACCGACGGGCACCCGGCGGTCGAGGGACTCAGTTACGTGCTCACCAGCAGCCTGGGCGACGGGGTCGGCCGCGTGCTGCTGGCCGACGTGGTGGTGGCGATCGCTGTGGCGACGCTCGCGATCCAGACGGCGGCCTGCCGGATGCTGTTCTCCATGGCCCACGACGGGCAGCTGCCCTTCGCCCGCCGCCTCGCCCGGGTCAACCCGCGCACCGGCATGCCCGGCGCCCCCGCCGTGGTGGTCGGCGTGCTCGCGGCGGCCCTGCTGCTGCTCAACTTCGCCTCCCCCGATGCGTTCCTGGCCATCGGCACCACCTGCATCGTGATGTGCTGTACCTGGCGTACGCGATGGTGACCGGTCCGCTGCTGGTGCGCCGCCTGCGCGGCGAGTTCACCGCGCAGGGCACCGACGAGACGGGCGCCCCCTCTTCTCGCTGGGCCGCTGGGGCGGCCCGGTCAACGCCCTCGCCCTGCTCTACGGCCTGCTCGTGACGGTCAACCTCGCCTGGCCGCGCGCGGCTGTGTACGACCCGGCGGGCGGGCACTGGTACTTCCAGTGGTTCACGGTGCTGTTCCTCGGGGTGACGGTCGCGGCGGGGGCGGCCTACCGGACATACAAGGCGCGTACGGCGGTGGTGGAGGCGCAGGCCCCGAAAGCGGTTCCGGCGTAGCGCCTACGCTTGGCGCTGATGAGACGCAAGACCCGCACCCCGCCCTCTCCCCTGCCCCAGCGCCACGGGGTGGACCCGGTGCGGGTGCGGCTGCCCGTCGACGGGCCGTGGGCCACCGTGCGCGAGCATCTGGTGGAGCGGCTGTCGGGAGCGGGGCCCGGGGCGGTCGAGGCGATGCTCGACGCGGGGCACATCGTCCGGGCCGACGGGCGGGCCGTGGCGCCCGACGCGCCGTACGAGCCGGGGATGTACGTGTGGTTCCATCGGGAGCTGCCCGACGAGGTGCCCGTGCCGTTCCCGCTGGAGGTCGTCCACCGCGACGAGCACCTCGTCGTCGTCGACAAGCCGCACTTCCTCGCCACCACCCCGCGCGGCGCGCACGTCGCCGAGACGGCGCTGGCGCGGCTGCGGCGGGAGCTGGGGATCCCGACGCTCACCGCCGCGCACCGCCTCGACCGGCTCACCGCGGGGCTGGTGCTGTTCACGGTGCGGCCCGAGGAGCGCGGCGTGTACCAGACGCTGTTCCGCGACCGGCGGGTGCGCAAGGAGTACGAGGCCGTGGCGCCGTACGACCCTGCCCTCGCCCTGCCGCGGACGGTGCGCAGCCGGATCGTGAAGGAGCGCGGAGTGCTGACCGCCCGGGAGGTGGCGGGCGAGCCGAACGCGGTCACCCGGGTGGAGCTGGTCGAGCACCGTGCGGACGGGCTCGCGCGGTACCGGCTGGTGCCCGGCACCGGGCAGACGCACCAGCTGCGGGTGCACATGAACGCACTGGGCGTGCCGATCCTCGGCGATCCGCTCTATCCGGTGGTGACCGGCCCCGTGCCGGCCGGTGACTTCCGGCGTCCGCTGCAACTGCTGGCGCGGGCGCTGGAGTTCACCGACCCGGTCACGGGGGCGGAGCACCGGTTCCGGAGCGGGCGGACCCTCCAGGCCTGGTCCTCCTACGGAGAGTGGGCCGGTCAGTAGCCGCGCCACCAGCGCAGGAAGCGCTGCCAGGCGCCCTCGGGGCGGGCCGCCCCGGCGCCGGCTGCGCCGGCCGGTGCCACCTCGGGCTGCTGCGTCGCCGTCGGCTGCGGTTTGGGGGTGCCTCCCTGCTCGGGCGAGGCCGGGGGCTCAGAGGAGGACGCGGAGGCGGACTTGGGCGGGGTGGTGCCGACCTCCCAGGTGACGCGCTGCTGTGGCACCGGAACGGGGGCGTGGCTCGGCTTCGCCGTCACGTCCTGCGGCGGCCTCGGCGTGAACCGCACCGGCAGCTCCACCAGGTGACGCGAGGCGATCGACTCCGTCCAGCGCAGCTCCTCCTCGTCGCAGTCGAGCTGGACGTCCGGCAGCCGCATCAGCAGCGCGTCGACGCCGACGTCGGCGATGGCGCGGCCGATGTCCTGGCCGGGGCACTCATGCGGGCCGCCGCCGAAGGCGAGGTGGGACCGGTTGCCCTGCATGTCGGCCGAGAGGTCGGGGCGGACCCGCGGGTCGACGTTGCCCGGCGCGATGCCGAACAGCAGCCCGTCACCCTTGCGGATGCGCTGGCCGCCCAGTTCCGTCTCCTGCTTGGCGAAGTAGCCGAGGACGGTGCCGAACGGCGGCTCGTCCCACAGTGACTGCTCGACCGCCTCCGGCACGGTCATCTGCCCGCCGTTGAGCTGGGCGCGGAAGCCCGGCTCGGTGAGCACCCGGCGCAGCACGTTGGCGAGGAGGTTGGCGGTGGCCTCGTAGGCGGCGATGAGGACGACCCGCAGGTGCTGGCCGATCTCGTCGTCGGTCAGCCGGGCCGGGTGGTTGATGAGGTGACTGGTGAAGTCCTCCTCGGGCCGGGCACGGCGTCGGGCGGCGAGCCGCAGCAGGCAGCCCATGATGTACTCGTTGCTGGCGATGGCGGTCTCGGTGCCCTTGAGCATGTCGCGGGCGGCCTGCACGATGCGGTCGTTGTACTCCTCGGGCATGCCGAGGACCTCGCACATCACCGCCATCGGCAGGTGCTCGGCGAACTGGTCGACGAGGTCAGCGCGGCCGTCCTCGCAGAACCGGTTGACGAGGCGCTGGCTGGAGCGGCCGATGTGGCGGCGCAGGCCGCGGTGGTCGATGGTCGACATGGCGCCGGTGACCGCGCCGCGCAGCCGCTTGTGCTCGTCGCCCTCGGCGTGGGAGCAGATGGGCTGCCAGGCGATGTGCGGCATGAGCGGGTGGTCGGGCTTGACCATGCCGTCCTTGAGCGGGGTCCAGATGCGGCTGTCCCGGGTGTACTGGGAGGGCGTGCGCACCATGTGCAGGTTCTCGGTGTGGCCGAGGACCACCCACATCGGCACGTCGTCGTGGAGCAGCACGGGCGCCACCGGGCCGTGCTGCGCACGGAGTTTCTCGTACAGCGCTTCAAGGTCCTCCGCCTCGTACAGCCGGTGCAGTCCCCCGGGCCCGATGCCGTGCGCCGGGCAGCCGGGGGGCGGGTCGAGGGTGAGGTCGTCCGGACCGGTCAGGGAGTGGGGTTCAGGCGTCACAGTGGTCGCTTTCGGGACAGAAGTGAATGCGGGGTGAGTCGGGGGCGGTGCGGCCGGAGGTCAGGTGAGCGAGCCCGTCATGGCGAGGGAGTGCAGGAAGCGCATCAGGGTCATCAGGACGTCCCGGCTGGAGGCCCGGCGGCGCACGTCGCACTCGACCATCGGGATCTCCTCGGCCAGGTCGAGCGCCGTGCGCAGCTCCGAGATCGCGTAACGGGGCGCGTCCGGGAAGGAGTTGACAGCGACGACGAAGGGCACGCCGCGCTCCTCCAGCCGCCCGATGACGTCGAAGCTGACCTCCAGACGGCAGGTGTCGACCAGGACGACCGCGCCGAGCGCGCCCTCGAACAGCCCGTTCCACAGGAACCAGAAGCGCTCCTGGCCGGGGGTGCCGAAGAGGTAGAGCACCAGCTGGTCCGTAATGCTGATGCGGCCGAAGTCCATCGCCACGGTGGTGGCCGTCTTGGACTCGGAGCCGTAGTTGTCGTCCACCCCGATGCCGGCCTGTGTCATGGTCTCCTCGGTGGTCAGCGGCCTGATCTCGCTGACCGAGCCGACCATGGTCGTCTTGCCGACCCCGAAACCACCGACGACGACGATCTTCACCGCGGCCTGGGCCGTGTGCGGCAGATGGTCCTCCGTCCGTGGACCGGGGATGGTGTCAGAGCCTTTGAAGTCCATGCATCACCGCTTCGAGGAGGGAACGGTCGGGAACCGCCTGGCGGACGATCGGGGCGCGCGCCTGTACCAGTTCGGCCGTGAGCAGCTCGGTGAGCAGGACGGTCATCGCGCTGAACGGCAGGTTGAGGTAGGCCGACAGCTCGGCCACGGACAGGGGGGCCGTGCAGAGCCGGAGCAGCGCCGCCTGTTCCGGCGTGGCGGACGGCGGTGGATCGGCGCGCGCCACGATCAGCGTCACCAGGTCGAGGGCGGCGCGGGCACCGTCCTCGGCCGCGCCGGCAACCACGTACAGTCGCTCGGGGTTCTTCTCCTCGCCCTGCTTGACGGGTTTCGGGGGCGGCGTCGGTTCGTGCTTGGGGTAGCGCCTCTGGCGTCGCGGAGGAGTCATACGGTCTGCCCGTTCCGCCGGGGCGGACTGGTCAGATGGGCGCCGATGCGGACCACGAGGTCACGCATGCGGTTGCCCATGAGGCCGGGTTCGGTCCGCACGTCGGCGAGCACCGCGAGGTAGGCGTTGGCGCCGGCGGACATGAGGTAGAAGTAGCCACCGTTGATCTCGATGATGACCAGCTTCATCCGGCCGTCGCTGTCCGGGATCTCGATGGCGACGGCGCTCGCGAGGCTCTGCAGTCCCGCGCAGGCCGCGGCGACCCGGTCGGCTGTGTCCGGGTCGCCGCCGTAGCGGGCGATGCGCAGTCCGTCGGCCGAGAGCACCACGATCATCTCGATGCCCGGTACGCCGTCGTGGAGCTCCTTGAGCATCCAGTCGAAGTTGGCTCGCTGCTGGATCACTTGAGGTCCCCCTCGTCGTCGGCCTCGCCGCCGGCCGGCTTGTTGATCAGGTGGGTGAATGCGGTCGGGTCCTGCGTGAACGCGGTCGGGTCCGGTCCGGGGTTGTCGCGTTTGAGTCCGTCCCAGAAGGCCTCGACCCACAGCCCCGGTTCGGGTTCCTTCTCCTTCGGCTCGGGTTCGGGTTCGGGCGCGCCCCAGACGGACCGGCCCTCCCGTTCGGCGCGCTCGGCGGCGGCCTGCTCGGCGATGCGCTGGCTCAGCGGGGTCTTGACCCGGCTGCGGCGCTGCGGCAGACCGTTCGCCGTCCACTCGGTGACCTCGGGGACGTCGTCCTCCATGGACACCGAGGTGGGGATGCGCGGGCTGGTGGGGCGGCGGCGCTTGGGCGCGCGCTTGGGGCCCTCCAGCGCGCCGGGTTCGGGCTTGGGGATGGCGGTGGCGCCGATGCCGTGGGCGAGTCCGGGGGCGGGCTCGGTGGTCATCATGTCGCTCGGCACGACGAGGACGGCGCGGACACCGCCGTACGCGGAGGCCCGCAGGGAGACCTGCATGTTGTACGTCGAGCACAGCCGGCCCACGACGGCCAGGCCCAGACGGGGGCTCTCGCCGAGTTCCTGCAGGTCGACGCCGGCCTTGGCGCGCTCCAGCATGGTCTCGATCCGGGTGCGGGCCTCCTCGCTGAGGCTGACGCCGCCGTCCTCGATCTCGATGGCGACGCCGGTCTGCACCTCGACTGCGGTGACGTGCACCTTGGTCTGCGGCGGCGAGTAGCGGGTGGCGTTGTCGAGGAGTTCGGCCGCGGCGTGGATGACCGGCTCGACGTGGGTGCCCTTGATGTTGACCTTGGCGATGGAGTGCAGCTCGATGCGGCGGTACTCCAGGATGCGGGACATGGCGCCGCGCAGCACGCTGTAGAGGGTGACCGGGTTGGGCCACTGGCGTCCGGGGCGTCCACCGCCGAGGACGGAGATGGAGTCGGCCAGGCGGCCGATCAGCGCGGTGCCGTGGTCGATGCGCAGCAGGTCGTCGAAGACCTCGGGGCTGCGGCCGTGGTCCTCCTCCATCTCCCGGAGTTCCTTGGCCTGTTGGTGCACGATCGCCTGGACGCGCCGGGCGATGCTGACGAAGGAGCGCTCCGTGGAGTCACGCAGGGCCTCTTCCTGGTCCACGATCTTCAGCATCGTCCGCACCACCGAACGCTGCGACTCGGGAATCTGACGCCGCTCGGGGTCGGCGTCGATGACGTCGCGCATCACCTCCATGGGTGAATTGCCGCAGCGCAGTTGGTGGAGCGCGGCGGGGATGATCTCCGATCCGAGGCGGACGATCTCCTCGTCGTGGGCGGCGATGCGCCGCTCCAGATACGCGGTGTGACGGGCGTGTTCCGCCCGCTGGTCCTGGATGGTGCGTCCGCGGCGCACCGCTTCGGCGGCCGTGGCGAGCACCAGCAGCGTGGCGACGGCGCCACAGCAACCGACGGCGAGGCGGGCCGAGTCCGTCACCAAGGCGACGGCGGCTCCGGTCGCCGCCGCCATCAGCATGGCCGGCAGCAACAGCACGCGCGTGTAAGGAAGTTCACGGCCACCGGGGGGCGATTGAACACTCACCATGTAAGCCCTCTGAGACGAATCGGCTGGGGTTCGGGGGAGCTTGCCGGGGGTATGTCATGGAACTGTCTGGATTTTCGGCATTTTTGGGAACAAGCGCACGAATACATCTCAACTCGGTGCGCCGCGGGCGAGCTTAGTCCGACCGGATCATCGCCATGTCATATTCAGCAAGCACCTGAATCGGGGGCGCCACAGGAGTACGCTCGGCCCCATTTGCACGCTCAGGCTCTGTTCGCACACGGCGTGTCACGACGTACGGGCGTGCGAGGAACACTCACCGTGACGGGTGAACGAGTGGTGCCGCTCCGGGGGGCCGCCGTGACCCGGCTCAGGTCCCCGCGATGCGCAGGGCCGCGTCGGCGGTGGCCCGGGCGAACTCCGCGACGGGCCGCTCGGGGTCGGAGCGGTGGACGAGGATGACGCCCTCGATGAGCCCGAAGACCAGGTCGGTGCGCAGGTCTCGCCGGCTCTTGGCGAGCGCGCCGCCCGCGGCCGTCGCGGCGAGCAACTGCCGGTAGGCGTCCTTGAGTTCGGCCCGCACGGCGTGGAACCCGCAAACCGCTCGGCGCGCACCTCGGGCAGCAGGTAGAGCCCGCCGAGGTTGTGCGGTCCGCCGCACAGCAGCTCCACGTCGGTGCGGCACAGTTCCCACAGCCGGTCCTCGGCCGGGGTCGTGTCGTCGGCGAGCAGTTCCCGGGCGTACGTCAGGGAGGGCGTGACCGTGGACTCCAGCAGCGCGGCGAGCAACTCCTCCTTGCCGGTGACGTAGTGGTACATCGACGCCTGCCGCATCCCTGCGCGCTCGGCGATGGCCCGGGTGGTGGTCGCGGCGTACCCGCGCGTGGTGAACAATTCCGCGGCGACCGTGAGTACACCGCCGTGGGGAGCTTTGTCGACAAGGTGATCTCCGAGGGCGGCGAGGGGCTCGGCCCGATCGTCGCCGGCATCATCACCCGCGCCCGTGAGATCCCGGCCCACCAGCTCTTCGCCGATCAGGACCGCCTGGCCGGCCTGCGCGCCCGCGCCCTCGCCGAACTGGCCGACGCGGACGCCCTGCTGCTCCCGACCACGCCGGGCCACTCCGCCCTCGCCGAAGTGGCCGCCGACCCGCTGGGGGCGAACGCCCGCCTGGGCCGCTTCACCCACTCCACGAACCTCTTCGACCTGGCCGCGGTCGCCGTCCCGGCGGGCGAGGTGAACGGCCTGCCCTTCGGCGTGATGCTGATCGGCCCGGCGTTCACGGACGAACGGCTGGCCCGGATCGCCCGCGCCCTGGAGCCGGAGACGAGCCTCGCGGTGGTCGGCGCGCATCTGACGGGCCAGCCCCTCAACCGGCAGCTCCTCGCCCTGGGCGCCCGCCTCGGGCGTACGACCGCGACGGCCCCCGTCTACCGCCTGCACGCCCTGCCGACGACCCCGCCGAAGCCCGGCCCGGTCCACGTCGGCGAGGGCGGCGCCGCGATCGAGACGGAGGTCTGGCGCCTCCCGGCGGAGGGCCTGGGCCGCCTGCTGGCCACGCTCCCCCGCCCCATGACGCTGGGCAGCGTGGAACTGGCCGACGGCACCCGGGTCCCCGGCTTCCTGTGCGAGCCCGGCGCCCTCACGGGGTCGCAGGACATCTCGTCGTACGGGGGCTGGCGGGCGCATCCGAACCGCTGAGTGGGACAGCGCGCCCCAAAGGGGCGCGGGTAACTGCGCGACCGGCCGAACACCAGCCGCAGCCGCCGACCCACCTGCCGAACCGAGCTCTCAGGCGCAGGGTCAGCCCACCGACGAGTAGGCCACAACCCCCCGCAACAGCCCGTCCACCGCCTTACGGGCGTTCTTCGCGACTGTCGAACCCTCCGTGGGAGCGGCGGCCGCGATCTGGCCGAGGACGTCGATGACCTGCTTGCACCAGCGCACGAAGTCGCCGGCCGGCATCTCCGCCTCGCGCAGCACCTCGTCGAGGCCCTTGCCGGACGCCCACATGTACGCGGCCCAGGCGAAGCCGAGGTCGGGCTCGCGCTGGCCGACGCCCTCGGTCTGCTTGATGCGGAACTCCTCCTCCAGGGCGTCCAGGCGGCCCCAGATCCTGACCATCTCGCCGAGCGCCGCCTTCGCCTTGCCCGAGGGCAGCTTGGGCGCCATGGCGTCGTCGCCGACCCGCGCCTCGTACACCAACGCGGACACGCACGCGGCGAGTTCGGCCGGGGCGAGTCCCTCCCAGACGCGCTCGCGCAGACACTCGCTGGCGAGCAGGTCCAGTTCGCCGTACAGCCGCGCCAGCCGCTTGCCGTGCTCGGTCACTTCGTTGCCCCGCAGGTAGTCGAGCTCGGTCAGGAGCGCGACGATGCGGTCGAAGGTGCGGGCGATGGTGTTGGTACGGCCCTCGATGCGGTGCTCCAGCTGCTTGGTGTCGCGCAGCAGCCGGTAGTAGCGCTCGGCCCAGCGGGCGTGGTCCTCACGGTCGTTGCACCCGTGGCAGGGGTGGGCGCGGAGCGCGGCGCGCAGCCGGGCGATCTCGCGGTCGTCGGCCGCCTGGGACCGCCCCTTGCGGTGCCGCTCCGGCGGGATGTGCCCGGCCTTGGTGCGCAGCGCGGAGGCGAGGTCCCGGCGGGACTGCGGCGAGCGCGGGTTGAAGGACTTCGGGATCCGCATCCGCTCCAGCGGCTCGACGGGCACCGGGAAGTCGATGAACGCAAGCCGCTTGACCTGCCGCTCGGCGGTCAGCACCAGCGGGCGCGGGCCGTCGTGGTACTCCAGGCCGCGGTGGCCGCCCACGCGGCCGGCCGGCAGGCCCGGGTCCAGGACCAGCGCCAGGCCCGCGTACTTGCCGGTGGGGACGTGGATGACGTCTCCGGGCTTGAGCTTCTCCAGGGCGACGGCGGCCTCGGCGCGCCGCTGGGCGGCGCCCTGCCGGGCCAGCTCGGTCTCGCGGTCCTTGAGTTCGCGGCGCAGCCGCGCGTACTCCTCGAAGTCGCCGAGGTGGCAGGTCATGGAGGCCTTGTAGCCCTCCAGTCCCTCCTCGTTGCGCTGCACCTGCCGGGAGATCCCGACGACCGACTTATCGGCCTGGAACTGCGCGAAGGACGTCTCCAGCAGCTCGCGCGAGCGGTGCCGGCCGAACTGCTCGACCAGGTTGACCGCCATGTTGTACGACGGCTTGAAGCTGGAGCGCAGCGGGTACGTGCGTGTGCCGGCCAGACCCGCCAGGTGCTCGGGGTTCATGCCGCGCTGCCACAGCACCACCGCATGGCCCTCGACGTCGATGCCGCGCCGGCCGGCCCGGCCGGTCAGCTGCGTGTACTCGCCGGGGGTGATGTCGGCGTGCTGCTCGCCGTTCCACTTGACGAGCTTTTCCAACACCACGGAGCGGGCGGGCATGTTGATGCCGAGCGCGAGGGTCTCGGTGGCGAAGACCGCCTTCACCAGGCCGCGGACGAACAGCTCCTCGACGACCTCCTTGAACGTCGGCAGCATGCCCGCGTGGTGGGCGGCGATACCGCGCTCCAGGCCCTCCAGCCACTCGTAGTAGCCGAGGACGTGCAGGTCCTCCGGCGGGATGGAGGCGGTGCGCTCCTCGACGAGGGCGCGGACCCGTTCGCGTGCCTCCTCGTCGTTGAGCCTGAGGCCCGCGTACAGGCACTGCTGGACGGCGGCCTCGCAGGCGGCGCGGCTGAAGATGAACGTGATCGCGGGCAGCAGGCCCTCGGCGTCGAGCCGCTCGATGACCTCGGGACGGCTCGGCGTCCAGATCCGGGAGCGCTGTCTGCGCTCGCGCTCGCGCTCGGCCTCGCGCATGGCGCGGCCGCGCCGGCGGTCCATGGACGACGGGCGGCTGGCCTCCATGCGGGCCATGCGCATGAGGTCGGGGTTGACCGCCTTCTTGTGGCCCTCGCCCTCCTCGAACAGGTCGTACATCCGGCGCCCGGCGAGCACGTGCTGGAACAGCGGCACGGGCCGGTGCTCGGAGACGATCACCTCCGTGTCGCCGCGGACCGTGTCGAGCCAGTCGCCGAACTCCTCGGCGTTCGACACGGTCGCCGACAGGGACACCAGGGTCACGGATTCGGGGAGGTGGATGATCACTTCCTCCCAGACGGCGCCGCGGAAGCGGTCGGAGAGGTAGTGCACCTCGTCCATGACCACGTAGCCGAGGCCGAGGAGGGTCTGGGAGCCGGCGTACAGCATGTTCCGCAGCACCTCTGTGGTCATCACGACCACCGGGGCGTCGGGGTTGATGCTGTTGTCGCCGGTGAGGAGGCCGACCTTGCCGCTGCCGTAGCGACGGCACAGGTCGGAGTACTTCTGGTTCGACAGTGCCTTGATGGGGGTCGTGTAGAAGCACTTCCTGCCCTGCTGGAGGGCGAGGTGGACGGCGAACTCGCCCACGATCGTCTTACCGGAGCCGGTGGGCGCGGCGACCAGCACGCCCTTCCCCGCCTCGAGTGCCTGGCAGGCCTCGATCTGGAAGGGGTCGAGGCCGAAGTCGTACATCTCGCGGAAGGAGGCGAGCGCGGTGGCCTGCTCGGCAGCGCGCCTGCGGGCTGCAGCGTACCGCTCGGCCGGTGAGAGGTCCTGAGTCATCGTGCTTTCGAGCGTACCGGGCCGCACTGACAACAGGACGATCATTGTGCGGATCGGCGGCCCGGGGGTGCGCCCGGCCGGGCGGGACGACAAGAGGTGCCTCCGTCGTCAGGACGGGGCACCTCTCACGTGTTTCTTACGTGTACCCGGGGCCGGGAACCGGTTTCTTACGGTGCCCGGGGGCCGGGAACCGGTCAGGTGACGTCGTCGTAGCCGTTGACCCGGTCCGTGCTCGCCTGCTCCGGCAGGGCGGGGCCGGCGGTGACGGGCTCGATGTCGCCGATGTCCTCGGGCGTGAGGTCGAGGTCGGAGGCCTCGTCGTCGGCGGGGCCCTCCTCCTCGCGGCGGCGCCTGCGGCGGTCGTTGAGCAGCGAGAAGGCGACCGCGCCGAAGTACAGCACCCAGATCGGTCCGGCGAGCGCCAGCATGGAGAGGGGGTCGGTGCTGGGCGTGGCGACGGCCGCGAAGACCGTGATGCCCAGGATCATGCCGCGCCACCAGCCGAGCATGCGCCTGCCGCTGAGCACCCCGCTCAGGTTGAGCATGATCAGCAGCAGGGGCAGCTCGAAGGAGAGCCCGAAGACGATCACCATGCGCGTGACGAGCTGGAGCAGGTCGTCGAGCGGCAGCAGGTTGTCGACGCCGTTCGGAGTGAAGTCGATGAGCACCTTCGCCGTGGTGGGCAGCACCTTGTAGGCGAAGAAGGCACCGCCGAGGAAGAGCGGGACACCCGTGCCGACGAAGGCGTAGGCGTACTTCCTCTCGTGCCTGTGCAGACCCGGGGCGACGAACGCCCACAGCTGGTAGAGCCAGATCGGCGAGGCGAAGACGACGCCGGCCATCAGCGAGACCTGCAGGGCCAGCGTGAAGGGGGCGAGCAGACCGTTGATCGTGATCCGCGCGCACTGGTGCGCGTGGTCGTGCGCCTTCGCCAGCTCTTCGAAGGTCCTCCCACAGCCGACCGAGTCGAGGATCGGCTTGGTGAGGAAGTTGATGACGTCGTTGTAGAAGAAGGCGGCGACGATCGTCACCACGACGATGGCCAGCATCGCCTTCGCGAGCCGGTTGCGGAGCTCACGAAGGTGATCCGCAAGGGGCATCCGCCCCTCCGGATCCTTCTCCTTCTTGCGGGCAGGCTTGAGCAACCCACGTCCTCATCTCGTGCGGCAGGCCGGAGGTGTCCGGCCGTGCGTCAGCGCTTGGTCGTGTCCGTCGGCTCGTTGACCGGGCGCGAGCTCGTCACGTCACCGGGGGCGGCCTGGATGGTGCGCTGCGCGGGGGGCTCCTCGTTGCTGCCGGACGCCGGGGCGGAGGTGTGGTCCTCCTCCTTCATCGCCTTGGCCTCACTCTTGAGGATGCGCGCGGACTTGCCGAGCGAGCGGGCGATGTCCGGAAGCTTCTTCGCGCCGAACAGCAGGACGATGACGACGAGGATGAGAATGATCTCGGGGGCTCCGAGCCTTCCGAACATAAGTCTTTACCTTCTCACCGAGGCGGCTGGGTGGGATGCTGTCCGACCAGTCGGACATTTGTCCGATCGATCGTGCTGGCAGCGATCGTAACGCTCAGGGGTGAACGCGAAGCAATCCCCGTGCGTACTCCCGTCCGCGGCCCGGGCCTCGTTTTCCGGGCCGCGACCAGCAGCGTACCTGTCCGAAGCGGCAACTTGACAGGGCGAAGTGGTCCAAAGCGCATGCCGCGCAGGACTCACAGGACTTCCTCAGCGGCACTCACAGCGACTCCACGGACCGGGCCGCGCTCACGGTCGCCCGCTCCAGATCCTCGGCCGCCCTGTTGATACGGCGCGCCGACTCGGAGACCTGCTTCCCGAGCCGTTGCGCCTCCACGAAGACCCGGACGGCGAGCACGCCGAGGACGGCGAGACCCAGGAAACCCGCGGCTACCGCGAACATCGGCCAGAACATGACCCCGAGCCTAGAGGGTGGAGTGCAGCCGCAGGGTCCTGACCCCACCGCCGGTGAGCAGCTCCACGATCCGCTCGCCGGCGGGCTTGCGCACCGACGCACCACAGTCGGGGCAGGTGAAGGAGTAGAAGGTGGTTCGGCTGGTGGCGCCGATGGCGAGGCGCAGCGCGCTCGCGGCGAGCTCGAAGCGACCCCGGCAGTCGGGGCAGCCCGCCCGGAACACCACCGGAGCCACGCTCCTCATCCCGGAGAAAGCGGCCGCCACCGACATCCCCCGCACACCAGACGTCGCCGACTCGCTCAAAGCCCCTGCTCCTGCCTGTCGTACAGCCCGTCGTGAACCGAGTGCTTTCCCCGGGCGCCCTGTGCCGTGACGTCCTCGGCGGCCTCGATGCCGTCGTACGCCGCCAGGGCCTCGCGCGCCGCCTGCCGGGCGCTGTCGACCAGCTCACGCGGCGCGACGATCCGCCCGTCGCGCCCGAGCCGCAGGGCCAGGCGCCGCAGCGACGCCGGATCGGGGGTGCGCAGAGTAATACGCAGCCCGCCGTCGGGAAGCTCATCCGCGCTGTCGTGGGGGTAGTACTCGGCGACCCAGCGGCCGCCCGGGCCGACCTCGACGATGACCTCCGGGTCCTCGGCGGCCGGCTGGACCAGCGCCTCCGACAGGTCACGCAGTTCCATCTCGGGCGGCGCCGACGGCTCGTCGAGGATCCTGATCTCAGCGACCCGGTCGAGCCGAAAGGTGCGGCGCGCCTCGGAGCGGCGGCACCAGGCCTCCACATACGTGTGGCCGACGCTGACCAGGCGGATGGGGTCGATCTCGCGCTCGGTGACCTCGTCGCGCGCGGGCGAGTAGTAGCGGATCCACAGGCGGCGGCGCTCGGAGATCGCCCGGTCGACGTCCGCGAAGACGCCGCCCTCGGACTCGAAGGTCACCGACAGCCGGGAGCTGGCGCCGGCCGCCTCTCCGGCCGCGGCCTCCACCTTGGCCGTCGCCCGCAGCAGGGCCTGGCGGTCGCTCTCGCGCAGACCGGGCAGCGTGGCCACGGCGCGGGCGGCCACCAGCAGGGCGGTCGCCTCGTCGGCGGCCAGGCGCAGCGGCTCGGCTGCTTCTGCCCCGAGGGCAGCGGGGTTGTGCCACCAGATGCGCTCGCCGTCGGTGTCGATGTCGAGCAGGTCGCCCCCGCGGAAGCTGGTGCCGCACATGGGCAGCACGTCGAGGTCGGAGACCAGCTCGTCCTCGGTGATGCCGAAGGCGCGCGCGACGTCCTCGACCCGGGCACCGGGGCGCTCCCTGAGATACGTCACCAGGGAGAGCATCCGCCGGGTCTGGTCGATGGCGTTGACGGGCCTGACCGGTTTGCCTGCCACTGTGTTGCTCGCTCCCCCTCAGCCCTTGGCCACGGCACGCAGCCGGTCCACCACGTCGGCCCGCAGCTCTGCGGGCTCGAGGACCACCACGTCGGGACCGAACTCCACCAGCCAGGCGTCCAGCCCGTGCCCGTACGGAATCTCCAACTCGTCCCAGCCGTCGCCGAGTTCCCGTACCGAGGTGGCCTTCACCCGAAGGGGGTACCCCGCGCCCGCGCGCAGCCGGATCCGCGCGGAGCGGTCGGCGGTCTCGCCCGCCCAGCTGGCGACGGTCTCACGGACGGTGACGACGTCGGGGACGGGGGCAGTGAAGCCGGCTCCCCGGGTGCGGACCTTGCCGGTGATCCGGGACAGCCGGAAGACGCGCTCGGCGCCGCGGTCGCGGTCCCAGCCGGCCAGGTACCAGTGGCCCCGCCAGCACTCCAGCGCCCAGGGCTCGACGTGCCGGGTCTCCGGGTGGGCGGCGGTGCCCTTGCGGTAGTCGAAGACGACCGGGCGGCGGTCGCGGCAGGCGAGCATCAGCGGCTCGAAGGCGGCCTCGTGCACCGGGATGCGCGGCTCCAGGGCGCCGTGGGCCTCGTACGGGTCGACGTCCTCGGGCAGTCCGGCCGCGCGCAGCTTCTGCAGGGCGCCACTGGCCGCGCCGGCGAGGCGGGCCTGCTGCCACACCTTGGCGGCGAGGCCCAGGGCGGCGGCCTCTTCGGCGTCGAGGGTGATGGGCGGGAGGCGGTTGCTGTCGCGACGGGCCAGGTAGCCGACCTCGCCGTCGAGGTTCTCGACGGTCTCGATGACCAGCCCGAGCTCGCGCAGATCATCCTTGTCCCGCTCGAACATGCGGTTGAAGGAGTCGTCACTCCCGGCTTCGAGGTAGGCCTCGATGGACTCCCGCAGCTCGCGCTTGCTGAGCGGCCGCCGAGTCCCGAGCAGACACAGCGCCAGGTTCATCAGCCGCTCGGCCTTGGCAATGGCCATCGACGCCCTTCGCCTTCCTTATGGTGCTTACGACCGATGACCGTACCTCTCCGGAGCGGGGCGGCAAAAGCCGAGGGCCCATGCCCGAACAGGCATGGGCCCCAGGTGATCGGATCCGGTCGGACGCCGTACGGAGTCCGTAGGGCGATCGGGCCGCGACCCGATCCTCTGAATCCGCTGGACGACGAGGATCAGACCGCGACCAGGTCGCAGACGAAGATCAGCGTCTCACCGGGCTTGATGCGGCCGCCGGCGCCGCGGTCGCCGTAGGCGAGGTGCGGGGGGATGATCAGCTGGCGACGGCCCCCGACCTTCATGCCCTGCACGCCCCGGTCCCAGCCGGCGATGACCTGGCCGACGCCCAGCTGGAAGCGGAGCGGCGTGCCGCGGTTCCAGGACGCGTCGAACTCCTCGCCGGTGGAGAAAGCCACGCCGACGTAGTGGACGGAGACGGTGTCGCCCGCCTTGGCCTCCGGACCGTCGCCCTCCCAGATGTCCTTGATCTCGAGGTCCGCCGGGGGCTCACCGCCCGGGAAGTCGATCTCGGGCTTCTCGATGCTCACGACTTAAGCTCCTGCTCGTCTACGACAAGACAACGCGGACAGTCTTGCATCCCCGGCGGGGTCGCGCCTGCGGCGGGAGGACGCGCCGCCGCGCTACAGCGCCGCCAGGATGTCCACGGAGAACACCAGGGTGGAGCCCTTCTTGATCACGCCGCCGCTCGGCGGGTTGTCGCCGTAGCCCAGCTCCGGGGGTACGACGATCAGGATCCGGCTGCCCACCTTCTTGCCGGTCAGGCCCTGCGCCAGCCCCTTGAGGATGCGCTGCATCTGCTGCACGGAGAACTGGCTCAGCCGTCCCTGGTCGTACGTCGACTCGAACGTCTTTCCGCTGTCCCAGACCACGCCCTTGAACTGGCACAAAATGGTCTGGTCCGCCTTGACCTCGTCGCCGTCGCCCTCGAGGACGTAGGTCGAGACGAGCTTCTTCGGCGCGGTCTTCTTCGGGATCTCGATGGAGGGGGCCTTGCCGTCGGTGTTGGTGCCGACCTTCGGCAGGTCGGCGTCGCTCTGCGCGACGGCCTTGCCCTGGGCGGAGCTCTTGGCGTTGAAGGTGTTCTGCAGGTCGATGACGAAGACCAGGGTGTCGGTTCCCTTGATGCCCGCCTGCGCATTGCCCTGCGTGCCGTAGCCCCAGGTCGGCGGCACGGCCAGCTCGACCCGGCTGCCGACCTTCCTGCCCGCCAGGCCGTACCGCCAGCCGTCGATGATGCTGCCCTGGGAGAGCTGGATGAGCAGGGGCGTCTTGCGGTCGTAGGAGTTGTCGAAGACCTTGCCGGTGTCCCAGATCTGGCCCAGGTAGTGCGCCTGAACGAAGTCGTTCTCCGCCACCGTACGGCCGCTGCCCGCGATCACCGTCTTGACGGCGAGGTCCTTCGACGGCCCCCCGCTGCCCTTGGCGACTGTCGGCTTCTCACCGAACTTCGTGCCCGCGGTGATGGCCGGCAGCGGGCCGGAGACGATCTTCGGCGGCGGCGCGGCGGACGGGGCCGAGGCCGAGGCCGAGGGCGACGCGCTGTCGCTGGCCTTGCTCGAGTCGGTCTTGTCGTTGCCGCATGCGGCCAGCGTGACCAGTCCCGCGGGTACGGAAAGAAGAAGAGAGCGTCGGCGCACGGTGGGGGCCTCGTAATCGGTCGATCTTGTTGATGGCGTGCGCGCAACTCTACGGCGTGAGAAGGGCGCCGTACGGAGAACGTACGGCGCCCGTGTTGCGTTCCGATAGGCTCCCCCCGCTCGAGCGAATGCGGCAGTGGGGGATCCGTGCGGAACCTGTGTCTCACATTCCGGCGATGAGCTTCTCCACCCGGTCGTCCACGGAACGGAACGGGTCCTTGCACAACACCGTGCGCTGGGCCTGGTCGTTGAGCTTGAGGTGGACCCAGTCGACGGTGAAGTCCCGCCGCTGTTCCTGGGCCCGCCGGATGAAGTCACCGCGCAGCCGCGCCCGAGTGGTCTGCGGCGGCACCGACTTGCCCTCGAAGATCTTCAAGTCGTTGCAGATCCGAGTGGCTTGGCCCTTCTTCTCCAGCAGGTAGTACAGACCACGACGACGGTGGATGTCGTGGTAGGCGAGGTCTATCTGGGCGACCCGCGGGTGGGACATGGTCATGTTGTGCTTGGCCCGGTACCGCTCGATGAGCTTGTACTTCATAACCCAGTCGATCTCGGTGCCGATGCGGTCGAGGTCCTCGGTCTCAATCGCGTCCAGTGTGCGGCCCCACAGCTCCAGGACCTGCTCAACGGTGCCGCTGCGGATGCCGCGGCGCTCGCAGAAGTCCACGGCCTTCTCGTAGTACTCGCGCTGCACCTCCAGCGCCGAGGCCTCCCGGCCGCTGGCCAGGCGCACCTTGCGGCGGCCGGTGATGTCGTGGCTGACCTCGCGGATCGCCCGGATCGGGTTCTCCAGGGTGAGGTCGCGCATCACCGTGCCGGCCTCGATCATGCGCAGGACCAGGTCGGTGGCGCCGACCTTGAGCATCATGGTCGTCTCGGACATGTTCGAGTCGCCGACGATGACGTGCAGCCGGCGGTAGCGCTCGGCGTCCGCGTGAGGTTCGTCCCGCGTGTTGATGATGGGCCGCGAGCGGGTCGTCGCCGAGGAGACGCCCTCCCAGATGTGCTCGGCCCGCTGGCTGACGCAGTACACGGCCCCGCGCGGCGTCTGCAGGACCTTGCCCGCGCCACACAGCAGCTGGCGCGTGACCAGGAACGGAATGAGGATGTCCGCGAGCCGGGAGAACTCCCCGTGCCGCGCCACCAGATAGTTCTCGTGGCAGCCGTAGGAGTTGCCCGCCGAGTCGGTGTTGTTCTTGAAGAGGTAGACGTCGCCCGCGATTCCCTCCTCGTGCAGGCGTCGTTCCGCGTCTACCAGGAGTCCTTCCAGAATGCGCTCGCCGGCCTTGTCGTGGGTGACCAGTTCGATCACGTTGTCACATTCGGGTGTCGCGTATTCCGGATGTGACCCCACGTCGAGATAGAGCCGGGCGCCGTTTCGCAGAAAGACATTGCTGCTGCGGCCCCATGACACGACACGGCGGAAGAGGTACCGCGCCACCTCGTCAGGCGACAGGCGGCGCTGTCCCCTGAACGTGCACGTGACGCCGTACTCGTTCTCCAGCCCGAAAATGCGGCGGTCCATGAGTGAACATTACGCCCGATCCCCCGAACTGAAACGAGGTGCGACGGCACGATTTGGATCATTTTCCGATGAAGCCGCAACCACCGCCCGCCCGGCGGGAGCTGCGAGGACCCGTCCGGTGGCCAGCAGCACCAGCAGCGACATGGCCCCCGCGGCGCCCGGCACGGCGAAGCCCCACAAGGCACCGCCCGCCTGGACGACCGGGCCTGCGACTCCCGTTCCGACGGACGCGCCCACGGTGAACATCGTCACAAGCCAGGAGAACGCCTCGGTGACCGTCCCGCTCGGCGCGTGCCGGTCGACGATGATGAACGCGCAGGCGATGCAGGGCGCGAGGAAGACCCCGGAGAGCACGGTCAGCAGCACCATGGCGACCGCGCCCGGCATCAGCGTCAGCGGCAGATAACACACCGCCAGAAGGGCGACGAGCACACGCAGTCGCCGCTCGGGCACGCCGGTCCACCGCCGCGCCCCGTAGACGGTGCCGCCGACGAGAGCCCCCAGGCCCAGGGCGGCCATCAGCCAACCGTACACCGCGTCGCCGCCGTGGCCGTCGGCGTACGGGACGGCGGCGACCGTGATGGAGCCGAGCGCGATGCCGACGAAGAGGAACGCGCCGAGCAGGGCGAGCAGTCCGGGCGAGCGCAGCGCGCCCAGCCAGTGGGCCTCCCGGGGCGCCGAGCGCCACGCGCGCGAGGGCGCCGAGACGACCACGGACAGGGCGCCCAGAATCCCGATGACGTTCAGCACGACCAGCGCGGCCTGCGCCGACCACAGCGATACGCACAGGGTCACGAGCAACGGTCCGACGGTGAACATGACTTCCTGCGCGACGGCGTCCATGGCGTACGCCGTGTGCACCTGGTCCTCCCTGCGCAGGACAGTGGGCCACAGGGCCCGCAGACCGCCCTCCAGGGGCGGGGTGAAGAGCCCGGCCGCCGCGACGGCCGCGTAGGCGAGCACGGGCGGCTCGGTGCCGGTCAGGGCGAAGAGGGTCATCGCCAGGGCCGACGCGAGCGCGGCCGGCAGCTGGACGCGGGGCTGTCCGTGCAGGTCCACCAGGCGCCCCAGGACGGGCTGCCCCACCGCGTTGGCGACGCCGTACACGGCCGCCAGCGCCCCGGCGAGGCTGTACGTGCCGCCCTCCGCGCGGACGAAGAGGACGATCGCGATCGCGGCGGTCGCGTTGGGCAGGCGCCCCACGAGCGTGCCGACCAGCAGCCGGGCGGCGTGCCTCGCCCTGAGGATCTCCAGGTATCCCGTGGCCATCGCCCTGCCTTCCGTCGGCGCCCGAGACGCTTTGCGAGCCTCAGTTTTACGTATAACGTCCCTTCTCATACGTACCATGTGCGCTGTTCGCGAGTCCAGACGAAGGAGCAGGCCCACGGTGGCACGAGGTAGCACGCGCCCGACGAGCCGTGACGTCGCCCAGGCCGCCGGGGTCTCCCAGGCCGCGGTCTCGCTCGTCCTCGGCGACAAGTGGCGCGGCCGGGTCTCGGAGGCGACCGCCGCGCGGGTGCGCCGGGCCGCGCAGGACCTCGGCTACCGGCCCAACCTCGCCGCCCGCAACCTGCGCCTCGGCCGCACGCGCACCGTGCTGCTCGTCGTCCCCGCCCTGACGACGGAGTTCTTCGCCGGCGTCTACACGGGCGCCGCCCGGGTCGCCGCCGAGCACGGCTTCGGCGTGGTCCTCTACCCCTCCCCCGAGGGCATCGGCCCGGCCAGGAACCCCTTCGCGTCGGCCCAGGCCGCCCTGGACGGCGTGATCGCCTCCTCGATGGCCGCCGACGCCCTGACCGCGATCCGCGGCGACCAGCTGCCCCTGGTCATGCTGGACAGCGACCCGGAAGGCAACCTGGGCGCCGCGACGGTCAACCTCGACATCGCCGACGGCGTACGCCAGGTCGCCGACCATCTGCTGGGCCTCGGCCACCGGCGCTTCCTGCACCTCGCCGCGGACGTGGCGTCCTGGACCTTCGAGGTGCGCGCGCGGGAGCTGGCGGCCCGCGTGGGCGAGGTGCCGGGCACGTCGGTCCGCACCGCCCGCGCCCCGATCTCCATCGAGGGCGCCCGCGCCGCCGCGGAGGCCGCCCTGAGCGCCCCCGGTCCGCGCCCCACCGCCCTGGTCTGCGACGACGACAAGCTCGCGGCCGGCGCCTACAAGGCACTGCGCCGCCTGGGCCTGAAGGTGCCGGACGACATCTCCGTCACCGGCCTCGACGACCTCGCCCTCGCCACGGCCATCGACCCCGAGCTGACGACCGTACGCCTGGACGCCGAGCTCTTCGGGGAACGGGGCATGCACGCCCTGCTGGCGGTGCTGGAGGGCCGTGCGCCCGAAGGCGGCGACATTCCGGTGGAACTGGTGGTACGGGCGTCCACGGCGCCGCCGAGGGCCTTCTGAAAGCCCGGTGCCCCGGTCGTGACATCGGCCGGGGCACACAAGAGGCGGGTGACGTGGGGTTACTCCTCGTCGGAGGCTGGGGTTACTCCTCGTCGGAGTCCGTGGGCTCCTTGGAGACCTCCGCGCCGCCGCCCTCCAGCAGCCGGGAGAGCTGAGGGCCGACGATGCGCCTGAACTTGCGCTTCTGGGGGCGCGTGCGGTCCAGCACCGCGACCTCCAGGCGCTCGGCGGGGATCTCGCGCTCGCTGCCGTTGGTGTCGCGGGACAGGGCCTGGACGGCCAGCTTGAGCGCCTCGGCCAGCGTCATGCCGTCGCGGTGGCGCTGGTCGAGGTAGCTGCTGATCTGCTCGGCGTTGCCGCCGACCGCGACCGAGCCGTGCTCGTCCACGATCGACCCGTCGTGCGGCAGCCGGTAGATCTGGTCACCCTCGGGCGTCTCACCGACCTCGGCCACGACGAGCTCCACCTCGTACGGCTTCTCGGCCGCGCTGGAGAAGATCGTGCCCAGCGTCTGGGCGTAGACGTTGGCCAGGCCCCGGGCGGTGACGTCGTCACGGTCGTAGGTGTAGCCGCGCAGGTCGGCGTAGCGCACGCCGCCGATCCGCAGGTTCTCGTACTCGTTGTACTTGCCGGCGGCCGCGAACCCGATCCGGTCATAGATCTCGCTGAACTTGTGCAGCGCGCGGGACGGATTCTCGCCGACGAACACGATGCCGTCGGCGTACTGCAGCACGACCAGGCTGCGACCACGGGCGATGCCCTTGCGGGCGTACTCCGCCCGGTCGGCCATGGCCTGCTGGGGTGAGACATAGAACGGCGTCGACACCGGTTATCCGTCCCTTTCTGTAGAAGTCACTGGATCACCTTCGTAAGAACGGTCGCCGACTACAGCAACGCAGCCCGCGGGCCGTCGGGCTGCACCAGGCGCCGCTCCAGCACCGCGCGGGCGACCTCGGAGGACTCCTCCTCGGTGAGCCGGCGGAAGCCGTCCTCGGTGATCACGGTGACGATCGGATAGATCCGGCGAGCGACATCGGGACCGCCGGTCGCCGAGTCGTCGTCTGCCGCGTCGTACAGGGCCTGGACCACCAGCGTCGTGGCCTCGGCCTCGGTCAGGTCGTCACGGAAAAGCTTCTTCATGGCGCCGCGCGCGAAAATCGAGCCGGAGCCGGTGGCGGCGTAGCCTTGCTCCTCGGAACGGCCGCCCGTCACGTCGTAGGAGAAGATGCGGCCCTTGCCGCGGTCCAGGTCGTAGCCCGCGAAGAGGGGCACCACGGCCAGGCCCTGCATGGCCATGCCGAGGTTGGAACGGATCATGGTGGACAGGCGGTTCGCCTTGCCCTCCAGGGAGAGCTGAGCGCCCTCCACCTTCTCGAAGTGCTCCAGCTCCAGCTGGAACAGCTTGACCATCTCGACAGCCAGACCGGCGGTACCGGCGATCCCGACCGCGGAGTACTCGTCCGCCGGGAAGACCTTCTCGATGTCGCGCTGCGCGATGATGTTGCCCATGGTGGCCCGGCGGTCACCGGCCAGCACGACGCCCCCCGGGAACGTCGCGGCCACGATGGTCGTGCCGTGCGGTGCCTCGACCACACCCTGCACCGGCGGCAACTGCCGGTTGCCCGGGAGCAGCTCCGGCTGGTGCTCGGCAAGGAAGTCCATGAAGGAGGAGGACCCAGGCGTCAGGAAGGCAGCTGGTAGACGCCCGGTGCTACGAGTGTTGGCTTCCACGCGATTCCTTCCACGTAAGCAGCAGCCCGCCTTATGACATCGGGCCGATCCTTGAACTGCCCCAGTGCGGCATTGCAGCTGAAGCACAATACGCCACGGACCCTACCCGTCTCATGGCAGTGATCCACATGCTCGGGAGGAGCCGACAGACATATACAGCAGACGCCTCCCTGGGAGGCGATCAGGTCGTTGCGCTCGGCCTCGGTGAGGCCGTACGGGCGCTCCAGATGATCTTGCCGCCCCTGGATCATCCGGCACGCCCTGCAGCGCGTCGAGAGGCCATCGGATGCGGTCGCGTTGCGATGCCAGTTGCAATGCCAGTTGCGATGCCAGTTGCGATGCCATTCGTCTCCCGGCGGCGCCGGTAGTGCGCGGCACTGTACTCCGCCACGCACTCCCGACACCGCCCCCGAAGACCATCGCGCCGGTTCCTGTCCCGGGCGAGAGCAGCGAGGGGCAAGTCCCTCTTGCACCTTGTGCACCGCTTCCCGGGCACCTCTTCCACCATCCCCCGTAACCTTCGCTCCGAAGGCGAATCAGCCCGAACGCCTTTACTCTCCACCCTTTTGCACGAAGGAGCGCACAAAATCCTCAGCGTTCTCCTCGAGCACGTCGTCGATCTCGTCCAGCACGGAGTCCACGTCGTCGCTCAGCTTCTCGTGGCGCTCCTTGAGGTCGTCCGCAGCCTGCGCGTCCTGCGCCTGCTCCTCGACCTCCTCCGTGGAGCGCGTCGCCTTCTGCTGCCCGCCTCCGGTGTCCTTCGTTGCCATAACCCTCACCCCGCTCAGTTCGCCCGATATGGTCGGCATTACGGCCGATCGGTGATGATCAGACCCTACAAGCCGGGTCCGACATCGGCCCTGCAGTTTCTCCAACGTACGAGGGCCACCTCGATGATTCCCGGACGCCGGGATTTCCACCCTGTCCGGCCTGCTCGCCCCGGGTACCCACTCAGCCGCCGGACAGGACCCTGACCAGGTCCTCCGCAGTACGACAGCGGTCCAGGAGCTCCTTGACGTGATTACGCGTTCCGCGAAGCGGTTCCAGGGTTGGAACGCGCTGCAGGGAGTCCCGGCCCGGCAGGTCGAAGATCACCGAGTCCCAGGAGGCCGCCGCGACGTCGTCGGCGTACTGCTCGAGGCAGCGTCCGCGGAAGTAGGCGCGGGTGTCCTCCGGTGGCTTCGTACGGGCCCGCTCGACCTCGGACTCGTCCAGCAGGCGCTTCATGCGTCCGCGGGCCACCAGACGGTTGTACAGGCCCTTCTCGGGGCGTACGTCGGCGTACTGGAGGTCGACCAGGTGCAGCCGGGCGGCGTCCCAGTCCAGGCCGTCGCGGCGCCGGTAGCCCTCCATGAGCTCCCGCTTGGCGACCCAGTCCAGCTCGCCGGCCAGGCTCATGGGATCGCGCTCCAGGCGGTTGAGGGTGTCCTCCCAGCGGGACAGGACGTCCTTGGTCTGCTCGTCGGCGTCGGCCCCGAAGCGCTCCTCGACGTACTTGCGGGACAGCTCGTAGTACTCCATCTGCAGCTGGACCGCGGTGAGTGTGCGGCCGCTGCGGAGGGTGACCAGGCGCTTCAGGCTCGGGTCGTGGGAGACCTGGTGGAGGGTGCGTACGGGCTGGTCGACGGCCAGGTCGACGGCGATGAAGCCGTCCTCGATCATGGACAGGACCAGGGCGGTCGTGCCCAGCTTGAGGTACGTCGAGATCTCCGAGAGGTTCGCGTCGCCGATGATCACGTGCAGGCGGCGGTACTTCTCGGCGTCGGCGTGCGGCTCGTCGCGGGTGTTGATGATCGGGCGTTTCAGTGTCGTCTCGAGGCCCACCTCGACCTCGAAGTAGTCGGCGCGCTGGCTGAGCTGGAAGCCGTGTTCGTGGCCGTCCTGGCCGATGCCGACGCGGCCGGCGCCGGCGAAGACCTGGCGGGAGACGAAGAAGGGCGTGAGGTGCCGCACGATGTCCGAGAAGGGGGTTTCCCGCTTCATCAGGTAGTTCTCGTGCGTGCCGTAGGAGGCGCCCTTGTTGTCGGTGTTGTTCTTGTAGAGGTGGATGGGCTGGGCGCCGGGCAGCTGGGCGGCCCGTTCCGCGGCCTCGGCCATGATCCGCTCGCCGGCCTTGTCCCAGAGGACCGCGTCCCGGGGGTTGGTCACCTCGGGCGCGCTGTACTCAGGATGGGCGTGGTCGACGTACAGTCGCGCACCGTTGGTCAGGATCACGTTGGCCAGACCGATGTCCTCGTCCGTGAGCTGGCTGGCGTCGGCAGCCTCGCGGGCGAGGTCGAAGCCTCGCGCGTCCCGTAGCGGGTTCTCCTCCTCGAAGTCCCAGCGGGCCCGGCGGGCCCGGTGCATCGCCGCCGCGTAGGCGTTGACGATCTGGGACGAGGTGAGCATGGCATTGGCGTTGGGGTGGCCGGGGACGGAGATCCCGTACTCCGTCTCGATGCCCATTACTCGCCGTACGGTCATGCGGCCCTCCTTGCCCGGCGGCACCCTCGGTCGTGGGCGCCGCTCAAGTACCGCAGGTGCTCCGGTGCCTGTGCGGTGCCCGTCCCCGCACTGCGCGACCCGGCGGTACGAAAGAGCCTAGAACGCCTTTGCGCTGGTGGGGAGATCATTTGCGTCATTGCCTGCTCCAGCCGTGCCCGAAAAGCAGTCGGCTGCGGGTACCCGCTGAGGGCACCCGCAGCCGCCCTGCTTTTACAGGTACTGTCCGGTGTTCGCCACCGTGTCGATGGAGCGTCCGGCGTCCGCGCCCTGCTTTCCGGTGATGAGGGTGCGGATGTAGACGATCCGCTCGCCCTTCTTTCCGGAGATCCGGGCCCAGTCGTCCGGGTTGGTGGTGTTGGGCAGGTCCTCGTTCTCCTTGAACTCGTCCACGCATGCCTGGATGAGGTGGGAGACCCTGAGGCCCTTCTGGTTCTTCTCGAGGAAGTCCTTGATCGCCATCTTCTTGGCGCGGCCCACGATGTTCTCGATCATGGCGCCGGAGTTGAAGTCCTTGAAGTAGAGGACTTCCTTGTCGCCGTTGGCGTAGGTGACCTCCAGGAAGCGGTTCTCCTCGGTCTCGGCGTACATGTGCTCCACCGCGGTCTGGATCATGCCCTGGACCGTGGCCGCCTTGTCGCCGCCGTGTTCCGCGAGGTCGTCCGCGTGGAGCGGGAGACGCTCGGTGAGGTACTTTCCGAAGATGTCCTTGGCCGCCTCGGCGTCCGGACGCTCGATCTTGATCTTCACATCGAGGCGGCCGGGCCGCAGGATGGCGGGGTCGATCATGTCCTCGCGGTTCGAGGCGCCGATCACGACCACGTTCTGCAGGCCCTCCACACCGTCGATCTCGGCGAGGAGCTGCGGGACGATGGTGTTCTCCACGTCCGAGCTGACGCCGGAGCCACGGGTGCGGAAGAGGGACTCCATCTCGTCGAAGAAGACGATCACGGGGGTGCCCTCGCTGGCCTTCTCGCGTGCGCGCTGGAAGATGAGGCGGATCTGCCGCTCGGTCTCACCGACGTACTTGTTCAGGAGCTCGGGGCCCTTGATGTTGAGGAAGAAGCTCTTGCCGGCGGCCTGGCCGGTCACCTCGGCGACCTTCTTGGCGAGCGAGTTGGCGACGGCCTTGGCAATCAGCGTCTTGCCGCATCCGGGAGGGCCGTAGAGCAGGACGCCCTTCGGCGGGCGCAGCTCGTGCTCCTTGAACAGGTCCGGGTAGAGGTACGGGAGCTCGACCGCGTCGCGGATGGCCTCGATCTGGCTGCCGAGGCCGCCGATCTGCTCGTAGCCGATGTCGGGGACCTCTTCGAGGACGAGTTCCTCGACCTCGCTCTTGGGCACGACCTCGTAGACGTAGCCGGACCTCGGCTCGAGCAGAAGCGCGTCACCAGGGCGGATGGTCACGTCCAGCAGCGGCTCGGCGAGCCGTACCACCCGTTCCTCGTCGGTGTGCCCGAGCACCAGGGCGCGCTCGCCGTCGTCGAGGATCTCCTTGAGGGTGACGATGTCGCCGACGCGCTCGAACTCCATGGCCTCGACCACGTTGAGCGCTTCGTTGAGCATCACTTCCTGGCCGCGCCGCAGCTCGTCGAGCTCGACGCTGGGGCTGACGTTCACCCGGAGCTTGCGGCCGCCGGTGAAGATGTCGGCCGTGCCGTCCTCGTTCGCCTGCAGGAAGACTCCGAAGCCGGCCGGCGGCTGGGCGAGCCGGTCCACCTCTTCCTTGAGGGCCACGATCTGGTCGCGGGCCTCGCGGAGCGTGTTCGCGAGCCGTTCGTTCTGCGCGGACACGCCGGCCAGGTTGGTCTGCAACTCGACGATCCGCTCTTCGAGAATCCTCGTGTGTCGCGGAGAGTCGGCGAGCTTGCGTCGCAGGACGGCGATCTCCTGCTCAAGGTAGGCGATCTGCCCGGCCGGGTCGTCGGACCCGCGTCCCGGGCGGATGCCGCGGTTAATGTCGTCGTCGTGGGCTGCCACGGTCCTCACCTCCTCCAAGGGGAGCTGGACGCTTCCAGACCCTACCTGGGTGGGTGTCGATTGAAACCCCTAGATCACAAAGACTGTCGAGGTGTGTCCGATCTTCACCCTTGCGCTCTCCCTACGCCAGGGGAATACCCACCCAACATGATTGGGAAGCGGGCGGAGGTAGGGTCGAGATGTTCAACACCCGTCAGAGCTGGCGGGATTCCCGTGCGGCTCGACGTCCAACGGCAGGAGAGATGACCGTGCACCAGCAGGCCTCAGACGGTGGCGAGGCACTGGAGGTCTGGATCGACCAGGACCTGTGTACCGGCGACGGCATCTGCGCCCAGTACGCGCCTGAGGTGTTCGAGCTGGACATCGACGGCCTGGCCTACGTGAAGGGCCCGGACGACGAGCTTCTGCAGGCCAAGGGCGCCGCAACGCCCGTGCCGCTGCCCCTTCTCACGGACGTGGTCGACTCCGCGAAGGAGTGCCCGGGCGAGTGCATCCACGTGCGCCGGGTTTTGGACAAGGTCGAGGTGTACGGGCCGGACGCCGAGTGACCGTGCGGGCGCGCTGAGTTACTACTGTCTGTTTTCTCACACCCGCGCGGGGCGCACGGTCAGGCGCTGCGGGCCTGGGAGGGGTTGGAGCGGACGAACGCACCGTTCTTCCACTGCCACTTCGCGCTGTCCTTCAGGTCGGGGCAGCAACTCGGTACGTCGGACGAGGAATAGCCGAGCAGGGTGGCGGTGACCGCGCCGGCACGCACCGCGAAGTCGGTCACCGTGAGCCGGTCCTTGGGGTCGACGAGGGTGGCCACCACGCGGGGCTTCTGCGCGTCCGCGGCCTGGGTGAGGACGTAGACGGCGTCGGGCGGGGTGCCCACGGACGCGTCGCAGTGCACCACGGCGACGGTCTCCGGCCTGCCGTCACGGTCGAGGTCCCCGGTGGCCTTCTTCGCCACCACGGCCTTCACCGGACCGCACTCGATCGGGAACCTCACGCCCGTGGTGGTGGGGGGCGCGACGGCAGCGGGGGCGGACTTCGCCTGGGTGCCCGCCGGCTGGGCGGCCGTCGCGGAGCCGGGCTGGAGGACCGAGGAGAGGGCCATCACACCGGCGACAGCGGTGGCGGTGGCGAGCCAGTGGATGGGGCGGGCGTGCGTGTGGGCCAGTTCCGGAACGGCGGAGTGCTGCACTAGGAGTGTCTCCTGTGAGGGCTGTGCCGGTGGGGGTGGCCAGCATCGTGCCACACGTCACAGTGCGGGGGAACGGCGGGGTGGGTACTCGTTCCGGCTTTGTGCTGCGGCGTTGGTGCGGTGTCAACACAAGGGCGTCGTGGCGGAGTTCCCGGTCGTCCTCGGGAACTCCGCCACGACGCCCGTACGTTGGCGGCGGCAGGGGGCCGCCTCAGCGGCCGGCGCCTCCGTCGGCGTTGGGGCCCTCGTAGTCCTCGCCGTAGGCGCCCTTGGCGGGCCGGCGGCGGCGCATGGGCGGCTCGACGCCGTCCGCGAGACGGCGGGCGGTGAGCAGGAAGCCGGTGTGGCCGATCATGCGGTGGTCGGGGCGGACGGCCAAGCCCTCGATGTGCCAGTTGCGGATCATCGTCTCCCAGGCGGTCGGCTCGTTGAAGCAGCCGATCTCGCGGATGGACTCCACGGTCCGGGCGAGCTGGGTGGTGGTCGCGACGTAGCAGCACAGGATGCCGCCGGGCACGAGCGCCTTGGAGACGGCCTCCAGGCACTCCCAGGGGGCGAGCATGTCGAGGATGACGCGGTCGACGTCGGTGTCGGACAGGTTGTCCTGGAGGTCGCCGACGGTGAGCTGCCAGGCGGGGTGCGGGCCACCGAAGTAGCGCTCGACGTTCGCCTGCGCGATCTCGGCGAAGTCCGCGCGGCGCTCGTAGCTGTGCAGCATGCCCTGGTCGCCGATGGCGCGCAGCAGGAAACTGCTGAGCGAGCCGGAGCCGACACCGGCCTCCACGACGCGGGCGCCGGGGAAGATGTCGGCGAAGGCGAGGATCTGCCCCGCGTCCTTGGGGTACACGACGGCTGCCCCGCGGGGCATGGACAGGACGTAGTCGGGGAGCAGGGGGCGCAGCGCGAGGTAGGCGACGTTCCCGGTGGTGCGGACAACGCTGCCCTCGGGAGCGCCGATCAGTTCGTCGTGCGGGAAGGAACCCTTGTGGGTGTGGAAGTTCTTCCCGGCCTCGAGCGTGAACGTGTAGTGGCGGCCCTTGGGGTCGGTCAGCTGTACCTGGTCCCCGACCTTGAAGGGCCCGCGACGGCGGGCGGCACCGGTCGGTTCGGACATGTGACCAGCCTACCGGTCCTCCGGAGGGCCGCCGACCACGTGTGAACCGGACCGCCGGCCGCCCGTGAGCCGGTCCGCCGGCCACCCGTGAGCCGGGCCGCCGACCACCCCGTGAGCCGGGCCCTACTAGGACGACGCCGACGGCCGGGCCATGGCCTTCACGAAGGCGCGCTCCACGTCCGCGGCGGACAGCACGCCGTAGATCTCGCCGGTCTCCTCCACCACCAGATACTCGGTCGCCGGGGTCGCGCGCAGGACGTCCAGGAGGTCCTCGCCCGCGAGCTCGGCGGAGACGCGCATGCCGTCGGTGAGCTCCTGGGCGAGTTCACTGGCGTAGACCCAGGGGCGGCGGTGCTCGGGTACGCCGACGATGGCGGACTCACGGACGAGTGCAAGGGGCTCGCCGTGGCCGTCGACGACGACCAGTGCGCGGGCGCCGGCGGCGTTGGCGCGGCGCAGGGCCTCGGAGAGGGGGGTGTTGGTCTCGACCGGGACCGCGCGTCGGGTCAGGGTGCGGGCGCGCAGCCCCGGGAGGTGTTCACGCAGTCGGGCCATGCGCAGGCTGTTGCCCGCGCCGGTCCAGATGATCGCGGCGAGGATGGCGGCGAGCAGGGCGTCGGTGACGGTGTCCATGCCGACGCTGTCCTCGGCGGTGGAGCCGAGCGTGCCGGACTGGGTGAGCAGGGGCAGCCCGATCAGGACGGAGATCGCGAGGGCCCGGCCGACCCAGGCGGCGGCGACGGTGCCGCTCATCGGCCGGCCGGTGATCTTCCAGACGATGGCGCGGAGCATGCGGCCGCCGTCGAGGGGCAGGCCGGGCAGCAGGTTGAAGGCCGCCACGATGAGGTTGGAGATCATCAGGCCGGCCAGCAGGACGCCGGGGACGGTGCCGCGTTCGACGGGCTGCAGGGCGAGGTAGAAGACGCCCGCCAGGACCAGCGACAGCAGGGGCCCGACGAAGGCCAGCACGAACTCCCTGCCGGGGGTCTCGGCCTCCTTCTCGATCTCGGAGACGCCGCCGAAGAACTGCAGCTGGATGCGGCGCACCGGGAGCTTGAAGCGGAGGGCGGCGACCGTGTGGGCGAGCTCGTGCACGAGCACGGAGGCGTAGAAGGCGACCGCGAAGAACAGGGACACGAGGTAGCGGGCGGCACCCAGCTCGGGCAGCACGCGGTCGAGCTGGCCGCCGAACACCCAGGTGATCAGCGCCGCCACGAGGAACCAGCTGGGCGCCACGTACACCGGCACCCCGAAGGGCCGCCCCATCAGCAGCCCGCCCCCGGCCTCCCGGGGGCGCCGGGGCGGACGTCCCCGGCGTGAGCCGGAGTGGGCGTGGGCGCGGTCGGGGTGGCTGTCGTGATCGCCGAGGGCGCGGTCGCGGTCGGCGTGGGGCTGGTCGCGGTCAGCGTGGGACCGGTCACGGTCGGCGTCGGGCCGGTCACGGTCAAAGTGGGACCGGTCACGGTCGGCGTCGGACCGGTCACGGTCAAAGTGGGACCGGTCACGGTCGGCGTCGGACCGGTCACGGTCAGCGTGGGACCGGTCACGGTCGAGGTGGGACCGGTCGCGGTCGGCGTCGGACCGGTCGCGGTCGTTGTGGGCGCTGTCGGCGGAAACGTGGGCTTCGTCGGCGGGGGCTCCGTCCCGGTCGGCCGGGACCACGTCCTCGCCGGCACGGGCGTCGCGGTCGGCCGGAACCACGGCCTCGCCGGCACGGGCTCCGTCCCGGTCGGCCGGGACCACGTCCTCGCCGGCGCGGGCGTCGCGGTCGGCCGGGACCACGTCCTCGCCGGCGCGGGCGTCGCGGTCGGCCGGAACCACGGCCTCGTCGGCACGGGCGTCGCGGTCGGCCGGAACCACGCCCTCGCCGTTGCCGCTGCCTTGCGGGGGTTCGTCGGTCGGGCGGTCGCCTCGACCGTCGGACGCGGCGGCCGGGGCCGGGCGGGCGCCGTGGCCGCTGTCGGACCCGCGGGGCGTGGCCGGATGCTCGGCGTCGCGGCCGGCCGGATCAGGGTCCGCCGCCGGGGCGTCACCACCGTTGCCGCGGGCTGCGGCCCCACCGGAGCGTGCCTCCTTCTCCGTTCCGGCAGCAGGGTCCCCGTGCCGACCCGGGCTCGCGGCGTCGTCGGCGTCGGCATCCGGGCCCTCCGCGCGTGCGCCCGGGGCCGCGCCGTCGGCGGGGTCGGGGCGGCGCGCGGCCGGGTCGGCGTCGGGACGTGGGGAGTCGGTGGCCGGGGCCGCAGGGCCCGTGCGGCGCTCGGCCGACTCGTCGTTTCCGGACCGCGGCTGCCCGCTCCCGCCGCTCACGTCCACGGTGTCCCCTCGTTCGAAGCGCGTCTCCCGCGCCTGACGGCCCGGAAGGTCTCAGGTCGATGGTATGCGGCCGTAGTGAACGGTTTCGCCCCGGCACCCCCTGTGTTTTCCCCGCCGTAGCACGCATCCTCACCGCGGATGGGTCACTGTCAGTGGCGGGCCGTAAGGTCTGTGGCATGGAGACCAGGACCGAGGGCGAAGCAGAGGCCTGCAGCAGCGGTGTCGTACCGGCCGGGCCGCCGGCCGGGACATCTGAGGCGGTGACCACGGGCGCGGACGCGCCGACGGCCGTCGTCATACCGCCCGCATCCCTCTCCCCCTCCCGTGCGGGTGACTTCATGCAGTGCCCGCTGCTGTACCGGTTCCGGGTGATCGACCGGCTGCCCGAGAAGCCGAGCGAGGCGGCGACGAGGGGCACGTTGGTGCACGCCGTGCTCGAGCGGCTCTTCGACGCCCCGGCCGCCGAGCGGACCGCGCCCCGGGCCAAGGCGCTGATCCCCGGCCAGTGGGACCGGCTGCGGGAGGCCAGGCCGGAGCTCGTGGAGTTGTTCGCCGACGATCCGGACGGCGAGCGCCTGGCGCGCTGGTTGGCGGAGGCGGAGCAGCTGGTCGAGCGCTGGTTCACCCTCGAGGACCCGACTTGCCTGGAGCCGGCCGAGCGCGAGCTGTTCGTCGAGGCGGAGCTGGACTCCGGGCTGAGGCTGCGCGGGATCATCGACCGGGTGGACGTGGCGCCCACCGGCGAGGTGCGGATCGTGGACTACAAGACGGGCAAGGCGCCGCGGCCCGAGTACGCCGAGGGCGCGCTGTTCCAGATGAAGTTCTACGCCCTGGTCGTCTGGCGGCTGAAGAAGATCGTTCCGCGGCGGCTCCAGCTGGTCTATCTCGGCAGTGGTGACGTGCTGACGTACGACCCGGTCCTCGCCGACCTGGAGCGGGTCGAGCGCAAGCTGCTGGCACTGTGGGACGCGATCCGGCTGGCCACGGAGACCGGCGACTGGCGGCCGCGCCCCACGAAGCTGTGCGGCTGGTGCGACCACCAGGCCCACTGCCCGGAGTTCGGCGGCACTCCCCCGCCCTACCCGCTGCCCGTGAGGGCGGCCGCCTCCGGCAGCGGCGAGCACGGCAGAATGGGGCCGGACTAGCGAAGGAGACTTACGTGGCCATCCGCGTCCTACTGGTCGACGACCAGCCGCTGCTGCGTACCGGCTTCCGGATGATCCTGGAGGCTGAGCAGGACATCGCGGTCGTGGGCGAGGCCGGAGACGGCCTGCAGGCCCTGGACCAGGTGCGTGCCCTGCAGCCCGATGTGGTGCTGATGGACATCCGCATGCCGCGGATGGACGGCGTGGAGGCGACCCGGCAGATCACCGGGCCGGGGCGGGACGGCCCGGCGAAGGTGCTGGTGCTGACCACCTTCGACCTCGACGAGTACGTGGTGGAGGCGCTGCGCGCCGGTGCGAGCGGCTTCCTGCTGAAGGACGCGCCCGCCAACGAACTGGTGCAGGCGATCCGGGTCGTCGCGGCCGGCGAGGCGATGCTGGCGCCGAGCATCACGCGCCGGCTGCTGGACAAATACGCCACGCACCTGCCCTCCGGTGACGAGCCGGTGCCGGACACGCTGCACACCCTCACCGAGCGCGAGGTGGAGGTGCTGAAGCTGGTGGCGCGCGGGCTGTCGAACGCCGAGATCGCCGCCGACCTGTTCGTCAGCGAGACCACCGTCAAGACCCACGTCGGGCACGTGCTGACCAAGCTGGGCCTGCGCGACCGGGTGCAGGCCGCGGTGTACGCGTACGAGAGCGGCCTGGTGCGCCCGGGCGCGCAGTAGGAGCAGTCCGTACGACAAGGGCGCCCCCTCCCGCAAAGCCCGGGAAGAGGGCGCCCTTGCTGTGTGACCGCGGGTCAGCCCTTGCTGAGCTGCCAGAAACGGAAAACGGTGGAGGCGTCGAGGCAGTACTCCAGGCCGTAGACGCCGTCGCGCACGACCGCGTACTGCTTGGCCTGCCAGACCGGCAGGACGGGCAGCTGCTCGGCCACGATGTCCTGGAGCTGTCCGAACTCCTTGTCGGTGGCGGCGCGGTTGCTCTGGGCGGCGGTGCGCGGGATGAGGGAGCCGGTGATGATGCTGTTCGTGTAGTTGTTGCTCAGCACGTTGCCCTTGCCGAAGAAGGGGGCCGTGAAGTTGTCGGCGTCCGGGTAGTCCGGCACCCAGCCCTTCACGTAGACGCCGTACTTGCCCTCGGCGATGTCCTTCTCGTACTGGTCGAAGGGCACGGACTGCACGTCGGCCTCGAACAGCCCGCTGGCGTTGAGCTGCGCGGCGATGGCCCTCAGCTCCTGGTCGGTGGCCGGGCCGTAGCGGGACGGGGTCGACCAGAGGGTCAGCTTCACCTTGCCGGTGATGCCGTCGGCGCGCAGCGCGGCAACGGCCTTGGCCTTGGAGGGTCGGGCGCCGTAGGTGTCGAAGAAGGCCGTGTTGTGGCCGGCGATGCCGGCCGGAATGATCGAGTACAGCGGGGTGGCCGTGTCCTGGTAGACCTCCTTGATGAGGGCGTCGCGGTCGAGCAGGTAGGCGATGGCCTTGCGCACGCCGAGCTTTCCGGCTACCGGGTCGTCCATGTTGAAGACCAGGTGCTGGACCTCGGCGCTGCTGCCCTCGATGACGTGGACGCCCTTGCTGTCGTCCTGCTGGTCGATGTCGGCGATGTCGCCGGCGGCCAGGCCGCGGTAGGCGATGTCGACCTTGTCGTCGAGCAGGGCCTGCTTCAGGGCGGTCTGGTCGCCGTGGAAGAACTTCAGCGTGACGCCGGAGTTCTTCACCTCGGCGGTGCCCTTGTAGTTCTCGTTGACCGAGAAGACGGCCTTCTCCTTGCCGAAGGAGTCCAGCTTGTAGGGGCCGGAGCCGACCGCCTGGCCGTCCTTGCGCAGCCCGTTCGCGTCGTACTGCCGGTGGTCGACGATGGAGCCGGCACCGGAGGCGATCTTGCTGGGGAAGGTGGCGTCGGGGACCTTGAGCTTGAAGACGACGGTCTTGTCGTTCGGCGTCTCGACCGTGTCGAGCATGGGGAACATGATCGCCGGACCGGCCGCGTCGTTGATCTTCAGCATGCGGTCGAACGAGAACTTGACGTCCTCGGCGGTGAGCGGGTCACCGTTGCTGAACTTCAGGCCGTCCTTCAGCGTGCACTGGTAGACCTTGGTCTGCGTGTCGGTGAAGGAGCACGCCTCGGCCGCCTCCGGCTGCGGTTCCGTACCGCCCTTGGGGAAGCTGAGCAGCGACTGGAAGACGTTGTTGAACAACAGCCAGGAGCCGGGGTCGTAGCCGGAGGCCGGGTCCGTGGCCAGGACGTCGTCGGACATTCCCACGACCACGTGGGAGCCGTCGCTCCCGGATCCGCCGCTCTGCGATCCGCATCCGGTCAACAGGCCGGAGGCCAGCCCCGCCACGATCGGCAGGACTGGCCACTGGTTGCGCATGTTCACTGCATGTGCCTTGTCTTCGGTTCTCGTAAACCCGGGGACCGCCGTCCCGAACCCCGGGCTGGGCACTGTGACGACAGGGCCCGGGAGACGCGTCAGCCGCTCACACCACGGCCGAGCTCCCACAGCTGAAGGGTCGCGGAGGAGTTGAGGGCGTACGCGGCGCCCGTGATGTCGTCCCGCGCGGCGACGTACTGCTTGCCCTGCCACAGCGGCAGCACGGGCACGTCGGTGGCGACGATGTCCTGGATGCTTGTCAGGCTCGAGGAGGCGGAGAGCCGGTCGGCCTCGCGGCGCGACTGCGGGATCAGGGTGCCCCGGATCTCGCTGTTGGCGTACGGCGAGCCGAGGAAGTTGTCCTTGTCGAGGAACGGCGCGAGGTAGTTGTCGGCGTCCGGGAAGTCCGGGAACCAGCCCATGCCGTAGACCTCGTAGCTGCCCTTCTGCTGGGCCGGGCGGAAGGCCGACCAGGGCTCGCCCGCGATGCTGACGTCGAACAGGCCGCTGGCGTTGAGCTGCTTCTGAAGGATCTCGAACTCCTTCTTGGTGGCCGAGCCGTAGTGGTCGGTCGTGTAGTGCAGCGTCAGCTTCACCGGGGTGGTGATGTTGGCCTTGGCCAGCAGGGACCTGGCCTTGGTCACGCTGGGGTCGCCGTACTTGTTGAAGAACGAGTTGGAGTGGCCGGTGATGGTGGCCGGGACCAGCGAGTACAGCGGCTCGGCCTGGGAGCCGTAGACCTGGGAGACGAGTTCGCTGCGGTTGACGATCTGGGCCATGGCCTGGCGCACGGCCTTGGTCTTCACGGTCGGGGCGTTGGTGTTGAAGGCCAGGTAGCGGATTTCCAGGCCGGGCATCTCGACGATGTCGACGTTGCCGCCCGAGGCGTTGGAGAGCTTGCGGATCTGCTCCGGCGACATGGTGCGGGTCATCAGGTCGATGTCGCCCTTGTCGAGGGCGGCCCCCATGGCGTCGGCGTCCGCGAAGGAGCGGATCTCCACCTTGTCGTTGTTGAGCTTCAACGTCCCCTTGTAGTTGGGGTTCTTGGTGAAGACGGCGTCGACGAGCTCGTCGTTCTTGACGTCGGCCTTCATGGTGTACGGGCCGGAGCCGTCCACCTGGAAGCCGTCGCGCAGCTTGTTCTTCTCGTAGTCCTTGGGGTTGACGATGCCCGCGACCGGGGTCGACAGCTTGAACGGGAAGGTGGCGTCGGCGGTCTTGAGGTGGAAGATGACCTCGCGGTCGCCCTGGGTCTCGACGGTGTCGATGGTGGACAGCAGGGCGAACACGCCGCTGTCGGCCTTGATGGCCCGGGCGCGGTCGATGGAGTACTTCACGTCGGCGGCGGTGATGGGGTCGCCGCTGGCGAACTTCAGGCCCTGGCGCAGGGTGCAGGCGTAGCGTTCGTTGCCACTGTCGGTGAAGCCGCACTTCTCGGCGGCCTCGGGCACGGGCTCGCCGTCGCCCTTGGGCTGGATCATCAGGGTCTGCACGGTCTGGCGCAGGATGTTCCAGGTGCCAACGTCGTAGGCGTACGCGGGGTCGAGGGGCGCGGGGGCGTCCTTCGAGGCGGTGAACCGGTCCGTGGTGCCGACGACGATGGCGTCGCCGCTCTTGCTGCCGCTGCCGGATCCGCCGCAGGCGGCGAGTAGCGGCGCGAGCAGACCGGCCACGGCCGGTAGCACCAAAGTCTTGCGGTTCATGCTCGAGTTTCTCCAGAGCTGTCAAGTCCGTGTACCCGGCATGCAGGGGTGTTGCGGCCGATCACGGGGGTAAGGGCGATGTTCTCGCGACGAGATTAGTCCGCGCCTGCAGGAGGGTTCGCGGCCACCGGAGTTGAGTTCCCATCACGCAGCGGAATCGGGTGTGGACGGACCGAAAACCCGCCAGCAGAAGGATTAGTACAGCGTTCCACCAATCGGGACACAAGGGCGCGTCGGCGGCGTCCGAAAGGGGGTGAACAGCACACCTCGGGCCCCTTGTCGACCCCTCATGAAGTGGGGAACGTCACACCGTCAACTCGGTGCGTGGGTACCGGAATTCAGCCATCCGGCGGGGTTCGAATTCTTTCGGACAGCGGTTGCCTGGATTTTCCCGAAGGACTTTTGCACGCTGGGTGAAGGGCTAGCGCATTTCCGTCATCAGTCCGCGCAGAAATGCCAGGTCGACCTCTTCGAGCGAGCTCACGACGGTGCGCCGGGGGGCCGGGGTGATCGGCGCGACCGAGGGCACGGCGACCACGTGGCAGCCGGCGGCCTCCGCCGCGGCGACCCCGGTGGCGGTGTCCTCGACGACCGCGCATCTGGCCGGATCCACGCCAAGGCCCGTGGCGGCCAGCAGGTACGGGTCGGGGTGCGGCTTGGTGCGCGCCACCTCGTCGCCGGCGACCGTCAGGGCGAAATGCTCGGGGCCGAGCGCTGTCAGCACGCGGTCGATGATGCGCCGGTGGGAGGCGGAGACCAGGGCGGTGGGGATCTCGTGCGCGGACAGTTCGCCCAGCAGCCGGGAGGCGCCCGGCATCAGCGGAAGGGCCTGCCCGATGCGGTCCTCGAAGCCCTGGTTGAGCAGCACACTGAGCTCGGCGAGGGTGATGTCCGCGCCGGTGGCCTCGATCAGGAAGCCGGCGCTGCGGGTCATCGGCCCGCCGACCACGACATGTCTCCAGGACTCGTCGAGGGTGTGTCCGAGGGCGGCGAAGACCTCCACTTCGACGTCCCACCAGAAGCCCTCGGTGTCCACCAGGGTTCCGTCCATGTCCAGGAGCACGGCCTGAAGGGCTGAGCCTTCGGCCGTACGGGTTCCGAGTGCGGGGACCGTACTGGTCATCCGGGCGTACCTCCTTGAGGGACGACCAGGCCGGTTCCCGCGCGGGGAACCGGCCTGCAGTGGATCAACCAGTGTACGACGTGCGCGAAGGAAACGCCTCGTTTGACCGGCTCGCACCCAAAAACCCCGTCCCTACCTGTCCGGCCGGGCCGGGGGGCGCCTCAGCGTGCGTTGAAGTACTTCGCCTCCGGGTGGTGGATCACGATCGCGTCGGTGGACTGCTCGGGGTGCAGCTGGAACTCCTCGGAGAGGCGGACGCCGATACGCTCCGGCTGGAGCAGCTCGGCGATCTTGGCCCGGTCCTCCAGGTCGGGGCAGGCGCCGTAGCCGAGGGAGAAGCGGGCGCCCCGGTACTTCAGCGCGAACATGTCCTCGATGTCGCTCGGGTCCTCACCGGCGAAGCCGAGCTCGGCGCGCACGCGCGCATGCCAGTACTCGGCAAGGGCCTCGGCCAGCTGCACGGACAGGCCGTGCAGTTCGAGGTAGTCGCGGTAGGAGTCGGCCGCGAACAGCCGCGCGGTCTCCTCGCCGATCCTCGAGCCGACGGTGACCACCTGGAGGCCGACCACGTCCGTCTCCCCCGTCTCCTCCGGCCGGAAGAAGTCGGCCAGGCACAGCCGGCGGCCGCGGCGCTGACGGGGGAAGGTGAAGCGGGTGCGCTCGTTGCCCTGCTCGTCCAGGATGATCAGGTCGTCGTCCTTGGACACGCAGGGGAAGTAGCCGTAGACCACGGCCGCCTCGAGCAGGTTCTCGGTCTGGAGCCGGTCCAGCAGGCCGCGCAGCCGCGGGCGGCCCTCGGTCTCCACGAGCTCCTCGTACGTCGGCCCGTCGCCGGTGCGGGCCTGCTTCAGCCCCCACTGGCCCTTGAACAGGGCGCCCTCGTCCAGCCAGCTCGCGTACTCCTTGAGCGGGATCCCCTTGATCACGCGGGTGCCCCAGAACGGCGGGGTGGGCACCGGGTTGTCGGTGGCGACGTCGGAGCGGACGTGGCCCTCCTCCGGGTGCTCCTCGATCGCGACGGTGGCCGCCCTGACCCGGCGCTGCCTCAGCTCGGGCAGCTTCGCGCCGGGCACGCCCCGCTTGACCCCGATCAGGGCGTCCATCAGCCGCAGGCCCTCGAACGCGTCCCGGGCGTAGCGGACTTCGCCCTCGTACAGCTCGTGCAGGTCCTGCTCGACGTACGCCCGCGTCAGGGCCGCGCCGCCCAGGATGACCGGGTAGGTCGCCGCCAGGCCGCGGGCGTTGAGCTCCTCCAGGTTCTCCTTCATGATCACCGTGGACTTGACCAGGAGCCCGGACATGCCGATCACGTCGGCCTTGTGCTCCTCGGCCGCCTCCAGGATCGCGGAGACCGGCTGCTTGATGCCGAGGTTGACGACGTTGTAGCCGTTGTTGGACAGGATGATGTCGACGAGGTTCTTGCCGATGTCGTGCACGTCGCCGCGCACGGTGGCCAGGACGATGGTGCCCCTGCCCGCATCGTCGGTCTTCTCCATGTGCGGCTCGAGGTAGGCCACGGCGGCCTTCATGACCTCGGCGGACTGGAGCACGAACGGCAGCTGCATCTGGCCGGAGCCGAACAGCTCGCCGACCACCTTCATGCCGTCCAGCAGGGTGTCGTTGACGATGTCGAGGGCCTTGCGGGTCTCCAGGGCCTCGTCGAGGTCGGCTTCCAGGCCGTTGCGCTCGCCGTCGATGATCCGCCGCTTCAGGCGCTCCTCCAGCGGCAGCGCGGCCAGCTCCTCGGCCTTGCCCGCCCTGAGGGACTTGGCGGTGGCGCCCTCGAACAGCGCCATCAGCTTCTGCAGCGGGTCGTAGCCCTCGGAGCGGCGGTCGTAGATCAGGTCCAGGGCCGTGGTGACCTGCTCCTCGTCGAAGCGGGCGATCGGCAGGATCTTGCTGGCGTGCACGATCGCCGAGTCCAGGCCCGCCTTCACGCACTCGTCCAGGAAGACGGAGTTGAGCAGGATACGGGCGGCCGGGTTCAGGCCGAAGGAGATGTTGGACAGGCCGAGCGTGGTCTGCACCTTCGGGTGGCGCTTCTTCAGCTCGCGGATCGCCTCGATGGTGGCGATGCCGTCCTTGCGGGACTCCTCCTGGCCGGTGCAGATGGTGAAGGTCAGGCAGTCGACGAGGATGTCCTCCTCGTGGATGCCCCAGTTGCCGGTCAGGTCGGCGATCAGCCGTTCGGCGATCTCCACCTTCTTCTCGGCGGTGCGGGCCTGGCCCTCCTCGTCGATGGTCAGCGCGATCAAGGCGGCGCCGTGCTCCTTGGCCAGCGCGGTGACCTTCGCGAACCGCGACTCGGGACCGTCGCCGTCCTCGTAGTTCACCGAGTTGATCACTGCCCGGCCGCCGAGCTTCTCCAGGCCGGCCCGCAGGACGTCGACCTCGGTGGAGTCCAGCACGATCGGCAGCGTGGAGGCCGTGGCGAAGCGGCCGGCGAGTTCCGCCATGTCGGCGACGCCGTCCCGCCCGACGTAGTCCACGCAGAGGTCGAGCATGTGCGCGCCCTCGCGGATCTGCTCGCGCGCCATCTCCACGCAGTCGTCCCAGCGGCCCTCCAGCATGGCCTCGCGGAACTTCTTCGAGCCGTTGGCATTGGTGCGCTCGCCGATCGCCAGGTAGGAGGTGTCCTGCCGGAAGGGGACGGTCTGGTAGAGGGAGGCCGCGCCCGGCTCGGGGCGCGGATCGCGCTCGGGCGGGGTCAGGCCGCGCACCCGCTCCACCACCTGGCGCAGGTGCTCGGGCGTGGTGCCGCAGCAGCCGCCGACCAGGGACAGGCCGTAGTCGCGGACGAAGTTCTCCTGCGCGTCCGCCAGGCCCTCGGGGCCGAGCGGGAAGTGGGCGCCGTCCTTGGTGAGGATCGGCAGGCCCGCGTTCGGCATGCACAGCAGCGGGATACGGGAGTGGCGGGTGAGGTAGCGCAGGTGCTCGCTCATCTCGGCAGGGCCGGTGGAGCAGTTCAGGCCGATCATGTCGATGCCGAGCGGCTCCAGCGCGGTCAGCGCGGCGCCGATCTCGGAACCGAGCAGCATGGTGCCGGTCGTCTCGAACGCCATCGAGCACAGCAGGGGCACCTCGACGCCGGTGGCCTCCATGGCGCGCCGGGCACCCAGGATGGAGGCCTTCGTCTGCAGCAGGTCCTGCGTGGTCTCCACGATCAGCGCGTCGGCGCCGCCGGCAAGCAGGCCCTCGGCGTTGGCCTGGTAGCCGTCGCGGATCGTGGTGTAGCCGATGTGGCCGAGGGTGGGCAGCTTGGTGCCGGGGCCGATCGAGCCCAGCACCCAGCGCTGCCGGCCGTCCCGGGCGGCGTACTCGTCGGCGACCTCGCGGGCGATGCGGGCGCCCGCCTCGGACAGCTCGTACACCCGGTCGGAGATCTCGTACTCCGCCATGGCGGAGTGGTTGGCGCCGAAGGTGTTGGTCTCCACGCAGTCGACGTCCGCCGCGAAGTAGGCGTCGTGGACCGAACGGACGATGTCGGGCCGGGTGAGGTTCAGGATCTCGTTGCAGCCTTCGAGGTTCTCGAAGTCCTCGAGCGTGGGCTCCTGTGCCTGGAGCATCGTGCCCATCGCTCCGTCGGCGACCACCACACGGGTGGCGAGCGCCTCGCGGAGGGCGGACACACGGGTCCGGCTGTCGGCGGAAGGGGTCAGCGGCAACGAGGCCATGTAGGGGCTCCCTGGAGTGCGACGGCTGTCGGCTTTGCGCCTTCCCCCGGAATTCCTGGCGGAGCTTCCCGAGGAGGGCGCACGCCGCCAGGGTAGCCGGGTCCGGGGGCTGATGGTCAGGGCGTCCACGACGCGGACGAGGATGGCGGCCGGGTCACCTCGGGGAGACGGGTGACGTAACAGGTGTCGACCGACCATTAGCGGGGAGTCGGCATGGACCGGTAGTGTTCGGCATTGCCGAACGACGGCAGCGAGGTCGCCCGTCGACGGTCTAAGGGGACGGAGGCAGGACGGCGATGGCACGGAACATCCAGTCGCTCGAACGGGCGGCGGCGATGCTGCGGTTGCTGGCGGGCGGCGAGCGGCGACTCGGCCTCTCGGACATCGCCTCGTCACTGGGCCTCGCCAAGGGCACCGCCCACGGCATACTGCGCACACTCCAGCAGGAGGGCTTCGTCGAACAGGACGACGCCTCCGGGCGCTACCAGCTGGGCGCGGAGCTGCTGCGCCTGGGCACCACCTATCTCGACGTCCACGAACTGCGGGCACGTGCCCTGGTGTGGACGGACGACCTGGCCCGCTCCAGCGGCGAGAGCGTCTACCTGGGCGTGCTGCACCAGCAGGGCGTGCTGATCGTGCACCACGTCTTCCGCCCCGACGACAGCCGGCAGGTCCTGGAGATCGGGGCCATGCAGCCGCTGCACTCCACGGCCCTGGGCAAGGTGCTGTCGGCGTACGACCCGGTCGCGCACAGCGAGGCCATCGAGGCCGACCGCAAGGCGTTCACGGACCGGACCGTGTGCGACCTGGAGGACTTCGAGCGCCTCCTCGACCTCACGCGCGCGCGGGGCTATGCGGCCGACGTCGAGGAGACCTGGCAGGGCGTCGCCTCCATCGCCGCGCCCATCCACGACCGGCGGCGCATGCCGGTCGGCGCGGTCGGCATCACCGGCGCCGTGGAGCGGGTGTGCCGGGACGGCGAGCTGCGGCACGAGCTGATCGCGGCGGTACGGGACTGCGCCCGCGCGGTGTCGCGGGACCTGGGCGCCGGGCGGTTCTGAGCGCCGTCCGCACGCCGCCGCGGAAACGACCAGGTCAGAAGGCCGGTACGGCACCGACGCACCGGCCTTTTGCGTGTCCGGGCGACCACGTCGCGTACCCGCCTCGAGGTCGAGGCCCCACAGCGATCAGTAACGATCGTGCTTGGGACAACAGAACTCTTGACGCCCGCGTAACGCCGAGGCAAGACTCCCGTCCATCGGTCGGCATTGTCGAACACCTTGCGGCAATACGCGCTAGAGTGTGGCAACGCCAAGGGCCAGCACATCGCTCTCACCCCGAGGGCGCCAGACCCCCGGAGGGACCCGGGGTTCGCTTACCCCTGGACGAAGGACAAAGGAGTCGCGGGTGTCCAGCTCCGACATCTTCATCGGCGAGACCATCGGTACCGCCATACTCATCCTGCTCGGCGGCGGAGTCTGCGCCGCCGTCACGCTGAAGGCCTCCAAGGCCCGCAACGCCGGCTGGCTCGCCATCAGCTTCGGGTGGGGTTTCGCCGTGCTCACGGCGGTCTACACCTCGGCGCCGCTCTCCGGCGCGCACCTCAACCCGGCGGTGACCCTCGCACTCGCGATCAAGGACAACGACTGGAGCAACGTTCCGGCCTACTGGGCCGGACAGCTCCTCGGCGCCATGATCGGTGCGGCCCTGGTCTGGGTCGCCTACTACGGCCAGTTCCACGCCCACCTCACCGACAAGGAGATCGTCGGCGGTCCGGGCGCGCAGGCCACCAACGCCAAGGCGGTCGAAGCCCAGGAAAAGGGCGCCGGTCCCGTCCTCGGCGTCTTCTCCACCGGTCCGGAGATCCGGAACGCGGTGCAGAACCTCGCCACGGAGATCATTGGCACGATCGTGCTGGTGCTCGCCGTCCTCACCCAGGGCCTGAACGACAAGGGCAACGGCCTGGGCACCCTGGGCGCACTGATCACCGCGCTGGTGGTCGTCTCCATCGGCCTCTCGCTCGGCGGCCCGACGGGCTACGCGATCAACCCGGCCCGTGACCTCGGTCCGCGCCTCGTGCACGCCCTCCTGCCCCTGCCCAACAAGGGCGGCTCCGACTGGGGCTACGCCTGGATCCCGGTGGTCGGTCCGCTGATCGGCGGCGCGATCGCTGCAGGCATCTACAACGTCGCATTCGCCTGAGAGCGCACAGCTCCCCCCCAGAGCACCGAGCTTCGCAGCACGCGCCGTACGTACAGCCCCTCAACCACGGATTCCTCAGGAGCACACAGTGACCGACGCCCACACCGCCGGCCCGTTCATCGCGGCCATCGACCAGGGCACCACCTCCTCGCGCTGCATCGTCTTCGACCGGGACGGCCGGATCGTCTCCGTCGACCAGAAGGAGCACGAGCAGATCTTCCCGAAGCCGGGCTGGGTAGAGCACAACGCCGCCGAGATCTGGACCAACGTCCAGGAGGTCGTCGCCGGAGCCATCGAGAAGGCCGGCATCACCCGCGACGACATCAAGGCCATCGGCATCACCAACCAGCGCGAGACCACCGTGCTGTGGGACAAGAACACCGGTGAGCCCGTCCACAACGCCATCGTCTGGCAGGACACCCGCACCGACGCCCTGTGCAAGGAGCTCGGGCGCAACGTCGGCCAGGACCGCTTCCGCCGCGAGACGGGCCTGCCGCTCGCGTCGTACTTCGCCGGTCCGAAGGCCCGCTGGCTGCTCGACAACGTCGACGGCCTGCGCGAGCGCGCCGAGGCGGGCGACATCCTCTTCGGCACCATGGACACCTGGGTCATCTGGAACCTGACCGGCGGTGTCGACGGCGGCAAGCACGTCACCGACGTCACCAACGCCTCCCGCACACTCCTGATGAACCTCCACACCATGGAGTGGGACGAGAAGATCTGCGAGTCGATCGGCGTGCCGCAGCAGATCCTGCCCGAGATCCGCTCCTCCGCCGAGGTCTACGGCGAGATCAAGGGCGGCAAGCTGGGCGACCTGCTCGGCGGCATCCCGGTCGCCTCCGCGCTCGGCGACCAGCAGGCGGCGCTGTTCGGCCAGACCTGCTTCTCCGAGGGCGAGGCCAAGTCCACCTACGGCACCGGCACCTTCATGGTGATGAACACCGGTGACAAGATCATCAACTCCTACTCGGGCCTGCTGACCACGGTCGGCTACCAGATCGGCGACGCCAAGCCGGTCTACGCCCTGGAGGGCTCGATCGCCGTCACCGGCTCCCTGGTGCAGTGGATGCGCGACCAGATGGGCCTGATCTCCACCGCCGCCGAGATCGAGACGCTCGCGCTCTCGGTCGAGGACAACGGGGGCGCCTACTTCGTGCCGGCCTTCTCCGGCCTGTTCGCCCCGTACTGGCGCTCCGACGCCCGCGGTGTGATCGCCGGCCTGACCCGGTACGTCACCAAGGCACACCTCGCGCGCGCCGTCCTGGAGGCCACCGCCTGGCAGACGCGGGAGATCGCCGACGCCATGACCAAGGACTCCGGCGTCGAGCTGACCGCGCTCAAGGTCGACGGCGGCATGACCTCCAACAACCTGCTGATGCAGACGCTCTCCAATTTCCTGGACGCGCCGGTGGTGCGCCCGATGGTCGCCGAGACCACCTGCCTCGGCGCCGCCTACGCCGCCGGTCTCGCCGTCGGCTTCTGGAACAGCACCGACGACCTGCGCCAGAACTGGCGCCGGGCCGCCGAGTGGACCCCCCGCATGGACGCGGACACCCGCGACCGTGAGTACAAGAACTGGCTCAAGGCCGTCGAGCGGACCATGGGCTGGCTCGAGGACGAGGAGTAAGAAACCGCAATGACCAGTCAGTCCACCCTGCAGTCCGTGCCTGCCCTGGGGACGCGCCCGGCCTCCGGCTCCAACCCGAGCCGTGCCGAGACCCGGGAGCAGCTCTCCAAGGCGACGTACGACCTCCTCGTGATCGGCGGCGGCATCCTGGGCATCTCCACTGCCTGGCACGCCGCGCAGTCCGGCCTCAGGGTGGCTCTGGTCGACGCCGGCGACTTCGCCGGCGCCACCTCCTCCGCCTCCTCCAAGCTGCTCCACGGCGGTCTGCGCTACCTGCAGACCGGCGCGGTGAAGCTCGTGGCGGAGAACCACTTCGAGCGCCGTGCGGTCTCCCGCCAGGTGGCCCCCCACCTGGCGAACTCGCTCACCTTCTACCTCCCCGTGTACAAGGGCGGCCCGCACGGCGCCGCGAAGCTCGGCGCAGGCGTCTTCGCCTACTCCGCGCTGTCCGCCTTCGGTGACGGCGTGGGTCACCTGCTGAGCCCGGCGAAGGCCGCGCAGGACGTGCCCGAGCTGCGCACCGAGAACCTCAAGGCCGTGGCCGTCTACGGCGACGACCAGATGAACGACGCGCGCATGGCGCTGATGACGGTCCGTGCGGCCGTCGAGGCGGGCGCCGTCGTCCTCAACCACGCCGAGGTCACCGGCCTGCGCTTCACCAAGGGCCGGGTCACCGGCGCTGAGCTGAAGGACCGGCTGTCCGGCGACGAGTTCGGGGTCGACGCCCGTCTGGTGCTGAACGCGACCGGCCCGTGGGTCGATCACCTGCGCAGGATGGAGGACCCCCATGCCGCGCCGTCCATCCGCCTGTCGAAGGGCGCGCATCTGGTGCTGAAGCGCACCTCCCCCTGGAAGGCCGCGCTCGCCACCCCGATCGACAAGTACCGCATCACCTTCGCCCTCCCCTGGGAGGACATGCTGCTGCTCGGCACGACCGACGAGGAGTACGAGGGCGACCCGGCCGACGTCGCGGTCAACGACAAGGACATCGCCCAGATACTCGACGAGGCCGCGTTCTCCATCCGCGACCAGCAGCTCAGCCGCGACCTGATCACGTACGCCTTCGCGGGGCTCCGCGTGCTGCCGGGCGGCCCCGGCGACACCGCCAAGGCCAAACGCGAGACCGTGGTGACCGAGGGCAAGGGCGGCATGCTGTCCGTAGCGGGCGGCAAGTGGACCACCTTCCGGCACATCGGCCGTACGGTGATGAAGAAGCTGGAGTCGCTGCCGGGCGCCCCGCTCGGCGAGGACTTCGAGCCGATCTCCTCGCTGCCGAAGAAGCTGCCGCTGCCGGGTATCGCCAACCCGCGCGCGGTCGCCCACCGCCTGCTGGTCGACCGCCCGGCGCCCGGCCCGCGGATGGCCGCCGACACCGCCAAGCACCTGGCCACGCACTACGGTTCGCTGGCCTTCGACATCGCCCGCCTGGCCAACGAGAACCCGGAGCTGGGCGAGCGCGTCCACCCGGACGCCCCGGAGATCTGGGCGCAGGTCGTCTGGGCCCGGGACCACGAGTGGGCCGAGACGCCGGACGACGTGCTGCGCCGTCGTACGACGCTGACGATCCGCGGCCTGGCCACGGACGAGGTCAGGGCCAAGGTCCAGGACCTGCTCGACAAGAAGTGACCGTCGGGCAGCGCTGAGGGACGGCTCCCACCGCACTGGGGGCCGACAGCGCGAAAGGGGCGGCTCCATGCCGACTGAGCCGCCCCTTTCGCCTGCGCGCACTGGCGCGCGCTTGCCTGAGCTGTGTATTTCCCTCCCCGTTCAGCCCACTGAACCCCCATAATGTGCTGAGACATCGGAGGTCTGAGCGACAGGGAGGCCGGTCATGGCAGTGACCGACGAGGCGATCGAGAAGATCAAGGGAATGATCGTCTCCGGCGCGCTGCGCCCCGGCGACCGGCTGCCCAAGGAGAGCGAACTCGCCGCCGAGCTCGGGCTGTCCCGCAACTCGCTGCGGGAGGCCGTGCGCGCCCTGTCCCTGATCCGGATCCTGGACGTGCGGCAGGGCGACGGCACGTACGTCACCAGCCTGGATCCGCAACTCCTGCTGGAGGCGCTGAGCTTCGTCGTCGACTTCCACCGCGACGACACGGTGCTGGAGTTCCTGGCCGTGCGCCGCATCCTGGAGCCGGCCGCCACGGCGATGGCGGCCTCACGGATCAGCGAGCAGCAACTGGATGCGCTGACGGCCCAGTTGGACGCGCTCGGCGCCGATCCGTCGGTGGAGGAGCTGGTCGCCTGCGACCTGGAGTTCCACCGGGGGATCGTGCAGAGCTCCGGCAACTCCGTGCTCTGCTCCCTGCTCGACGGCCTGTCCGGCCCCACCACCCGGGCCCGGATCTGGCGCGGCCTGACCCAGGAGGACGCCGTCAGCCGCACCCTGCACGAACACCGCGCGATCATCGGCGCCCTGCGCGACCGGGACGCGGAGGCGGCCCGGTCCTGGGCGACCGTGCACATCGCGAGCGTGGAGCAGTGGCTGCGCAGCACGCTGTGAAATCCGGGCATGGTTCGGCCCGTCAGAAACAGCTCGGATGACTGGCCGCGGGGTGGCCCGGCGTCTCGATCAAGGTGTTCGGGCCTGTTGCACGGGGCAGTCATCCGTTCACTCCCCCGTGCAAGGGGGCTGCGGGCGCCCCCGCCGCACGCCGTAAGGTTGGGGCGTCAAGCGAGGGCACGTCGGAAGGAGGCACTGGGTGATCGAGCTCGAGGGGGTTCCCGAGCTGATCGACCCGGTCATGGTGGCCGCGTTCGAGGGCTGGAACGATGCCGGCGACGCCGCCTCCACCGCGGTCGCGCATCTGGAACGGGAGTGGAAGGGCGAGGTGTTCGCGGCGCTGGACGCCGAGGACTACTACGACTTCCAGGTGAACCGCCCCACGGTGTTCATGGACGGCGGCGTGCGCAAGATCACGTGGCCGACGACAAGGTTGTCGGTGGTCCGGGTCGGCGGCGAGAAGCCGCGTGACCTGGTGCTGGTCCGCGGGATCGAACCGTCCATGCGCTGGCGCTCGTTCTGCAACGAGCTGCTCGGCTTCGCGCACGAGCTGGGCGTGGAGCTGGTGGTCATCCTGGGCGCCCTGCTCGGCGACACCCCCCACACGCGTCCGGTCCCGATCAGCGGGACCACGTCCGACCCGGACCTGGCCCGCCGCATGGACCTGGAGGAGACCAAGTACGAGGGCCCGACGGGCATCGTCGGTGTCCTGCAGGAGGCCTGCACGCACGCCGGCGTCCCGGCGGTGTCGCTGTGGGCGGCGGTCCCGCACTACGTCTCGCAGCCGCCCAACCCCAAGGCCACGCTGGCCCTCCTCAACCGTCTGGAGGACCTGCTCGACCTGCGCATCCCGCTGGGCGAACTGCCGGAGGACGCGCGCGCCTGGCAGGTGGGCGTGGATCAACTGGCCGCCGAGGACAGCGAGGTCGCCGAGTACGTGCAGACGCTGGAGGAGGCCCGGGACACCGCGGAGCTGCCGGAGGCGTCGGGCGAGGCGATCGCCCGCGAGTTCGAGCGGTATCTGCGGCGCCGGGACGGTGGCAGCCCGTCGGGCGGACACGCCACGGCGGACGGCGGCGACAGCGGCTCCTACCTGCGGGACAACCCCAGCGGCCGTACGCGACCGCCGAAGCCGCCGAAGCCGGGGCCGGACGACGAGGACCCGTCGGAGGACTGAAGGACTGAACCGGTCAGGGGCGGTGCGCGTGAAGCGCACCGCCCCTTCTGCCGCACGGGCCCCCGCGCTCCTCGGGTGACCCTTGTCTCGAAGTTCCTCGGTTGACCCGTATCCCGAACTCCGGCGCCGGCACCGGTCATTGAGGGGGACGCCGCCCGGCACCACGTAGCAGCGCCGGGCGCGAGGACCGCCGCGCCCGGCGCCGCTTCCGGTGTCGGAAGGTCGCCGCTCCCGGGTCAGAGGGCCACGCCCAGCAAGGCGTCCACGGCCCGCGAGACGAGGCCCGGGGCGCCGGTGTCCGTGCCGCCCTGTTCCTGCTGGAGCGCCGCCCAGCGGTCGACCGCGGCGAGCGCGGCCGGGGCGTTCAGGTCGTCGGCGAGGGCCTCGCGGATCTCCTCGACGAGCGCGTCGGCGGACGGGCCGTCAGGCCGGGAGACGGCCGAGCGCCAGCGGCCGAGACGCGCGACGGCGTCCTGCAGCACCTGGTCGGTCCACTCCCAGTCGGAGCGGTAGTGGTGGGCGAGGAGTGCGAGCCGGATGGCGGCGGGATCGACGCCGTCGCGCCGCAGCTGCGACACGAAGACCAGGTTCCCCTTGGACTTGGACATCTTCTCGCCGTCGAGGGCGACCATGCCGGCGTGGACGTAGGCCTTGGCCATGGGGAACTCGCCGGTCAGCACCTGGGCGTGGGAGGCGCCCATCTCGTGGTGCGGGAAGGCGAGGTCGGAACCGCCGCCCTGCACGTCGAAGCCCATGCCGAGGTGGTCGAGCGCGATGGCCACGCACTCGATGTGCCAGCCGGGCCGGCCGCGCCCGAGCGAGGCGCCGTCCCAGCTGGGCTCGCCGTCGCGGGCGGCCATCCACAGCATCGGGTCGAGCGGGTTCTTCTTCCCGGGCCGGTCGGGGTCGCCGCCGCGCTCGGCGGACAGCAGCCGCATCGCGGCGGCGTCGAGATGGGAGACCTTGCCGAAGTGGGGGTCGGACTCGACGGAGAAGTAGATGTCCCCCTCGAGTTCGTACGCCGCTCCCAGGTCCCGCAGCCGCTCGACCAGCGGGACGATGCCGGGTATCGCCTCCACGGCGCCTATGTAGTGCCGCGGGGGCAGCATCCGCAGGGCGGTCATGTCCTCGCGGAACAGGGCCGTCTCCTGCTCGGCCAGCTCCACCCAGTCGACGCCGTCGCGCTGCGCCCGCTCCAGCAGCGGATCGTCGACGTCGGTCACGTTCTGGACGTAGTGAACCTGCCGCTTGGTGTCGAGCCACACGCGCTGCACGAGGTCGAACGCGGTGTAGGTCGCCGCGTGACCCATGTGGGTCGCGTCGTAGGGGGTGATGCCGCAGACGTAGATACGGGCGACGGGACCGGGGTCGAGGGTGACGAGGCCGCCGGTCGCGGTGTCGTGGATCCTCAGGTCGCGGCCCTGACCAGGCAGGGCGGGGACCTCGGAAGCGGGCCAGGCATGCATGCATTGAGCCTAACCGGACCGGAGTTCCGTATACGAACCGGACCAGGCCAGATGGCCGGTAAGGCACTCTTGCGCGACAGCGGCCGGTGTGCCGCCGGTTGCCGCAATCCCCCGGGCGGTGTGAAACGCCGGCTCTACACCGGCGGCCACGGAATCACCGGCCACTCGCCGCTCGGCTCCGGATGCCTCCCGGAGATGAGCAGGGCATCGACACGCGCGCGCGTGGCGTCGACTTCGGCCGGGGTGATCAGTTCGGCCAGCCGCACCCCGAGAGCCCCGCCGTCTCCCAGGGCGTCCTTCAGCCCCTTGAGCACGTCGACGACCTCCGGGGGCAGCGGCTCGCCCGCCCAGCCCCACAGCAGCGTCCGCAGCTTGTTCTCGACGTGGAAGGTGACCCCGTGGTCGATGCCGTACAGCCGCCCGCCCGGGGTCGGCAGCAGATGGCCGCCCTTGCGGTCGGCGTTGTTGATCACCGCGTCGAGCACGGCCAGCCGTCGCAGCCGCTCGTCGTCGGCATGCACGAGCAGCGCCGTCCGCCCCTGCCCGACCTCGGCGAACCCGATCGCCTTCCAGCCGGGGCCGGGCTCCTCGCCGTCGACGAGCGCGAGCAGTTCGGCCTCCGGCGTCGCCTCGACCCACAGCTGGCACATGCCCTCGCCGTACGGGCCGTCGCGCAGCACGGTGGGCGGCACGAGGTCCCAGCCGGTCGCCTCGGAGACCTCGTACGCCGCCACCTCACGCTCGGCGAGCGTGCCGTCGGGGAAGTCCCACAGGGGACGCTCCCCGGCGACGGGCTTGTACACGCAGGACGCCTCCTGCCCCTCGTACGCGACCGTGCAGAACAGCGCCGCGTTGGAGGCGTCACGGATGCGGCCGCGCACGGTGAGCTCGCCCTCGGCCAGCACCTCGGCGGACGTCACGCTCCGCGGCGGTATCCGTTCTGGCGCGGACATACGTGTCCTTCCGGGTCGAGCGGGAGGCTGCACAGCGGGCACGGCGGCCGCCCGGCGTTGACGACGTCGAGGGCGCGTTTGGCGAAGGCCCGGGCCTGCGCGCCGGTGAGCCGGACCCGCAGCATCGGGGGACCGTTCTCCTCGTCCTGCAGCAGCCGCTCCTCGGCCTCGGCGAGATCCTCGTCGGAGTCGGCGTCGAGCTCCACCAGGGCCTGCGCCTCGACGATCATGCGCTGGTCCTCGCCGTCCCAGGCGAGCGCCATGGTGCCGACCCGGAACTCCTCCTCGATGGGGGTCTCCAAGGGGGCGGTGTCGGCGACCTCGGCGGGGGCCATCGCGGGGACGGCAGCGCTGCCGCCGCTACGGCGTACGACCTCGTCGAGCAGCTCGTCCATGCGCTCGGCGAGCGCGGCGACCTGGGTCTTCTCCAGGGCCACGCTGGTCACCCGGGAGCCGGCGGAGGCCTGGAGGAAGAACGTACGGCGTCCGGGCAGTCCGACCGTACCGGCCACGAAACGGTCCGGGGGGTCGTAGAGGAACACCTGACGGGACACGTCCTGTCTCCATTGGAATCGTGAGATCGACATGGACTTCGGATCCGACTGACCGCACCGGGCCGCCCCGCTGCTGACCAGTGCGACACCACTGCGACCGCTTCACCCTACTGCCGACGATCACGGTGCGCCCGCGCCGCCCCCGACCGGTGCGTCATCCCCCGGAGGTTCCGCGCGCGGCACCAGGGACGTGAGGTCACCGGTGTCTCCGAGACGCACGAGAAACGGCCGCAGCCGGGTGTAACGGATCGCGGTGATGGAACACGGTTCAACGGAAATCCGCTGGAAGAGGTCGAGATGAAGTCCGAGTGCGTCCGCGACGAGCGACTTGATGATGTCGCCGTGCGAGCACATGAGGTACACCGCGTCGGCTCCGTGGTCGCGCTCCACGCGCGCGTTCCACTCGCGCACCGCTTCTGCGGCGCGCGCCTGCATCGCCCGCATCGACTCGCCTCCGGGGAACGCCGCCGCCGAGGGGTGCGCCTGCACCACCTCCATCAGCGGCTCGTCCTTGAGCTCGGCGAGTTTGCGCCCGGACCAGTCGCCGTAGTGGCACTCCCCGATCCGTTCCTCGGTGTGCGCCGTCAGCCCGGGGCGCGCGTCCAGGAGCGGCCGGACGGTCTCCTGGCACCGCTGCAGCGGGCTGGTGACGACCTCGGCGATCGGCAGCTCGGCGAGCCGCCCGGGCAGTGCGGCGGCCTGGTCGGCCCCGCGTTCGTCGAGGCCGACGCCGGGTGTCCAGCCGGCGAGCAGTCCCGCGGTGTTGGCGGTGGAACGTCCGTGCCGGACGAGGATCAACGTGGGCATGCCGCCCAGCGTAGGCGCACGCCGCGGTGTGGCGGCGGCGGGGCGAGGGGAGAACACACTCTGTGATCGTTGACTGCGCCATCTACCGTGACGGACACCGGACGGAGGGGCCCGAGGACTTCTCCGACGCCCTGGACGAGGCGCGGGCGGCCGGCGGCTTCGTGTGGGTCGGGCTGCACGAGCCGAGCGAGAAGGAGTTCGGCCTCGTCACCGAGGAGTTCGGGCTGCACCCGCTGGCGGTCGAGGACGCCCTGAAGGCCCATCAGCGGCCCAAGCTGGAGGTGTACGACGACTCGCTGTTCGTCGTGCTGAAGCCCGTGGCGTACGAGCCGAAGAGCGACGCCGTCTCCACCGGCGAGATCATGATCTTCCTGGGCGACTCGTTCGTCGTGACCGTCCGCCACGGCGAGGGCGACGGGCTGGGCGCCGTACGGCGCCGGTTGGAGCAGGAACCCGAGATGCTCGGCAAGGGCCCCACCTCCGTGCTGTACGCGATCGCGGACACCACCGTCGACCACTACCTCGACGTGGCGACGGAGCTGCAGACGGACCTGGAGGAGCTGGAGGCCGAGGTCTTCTCGCCGGAACGGGGCGGCTCGCGGCACATTGCGTCGCGGATCTACACCTTCAAGCGGCAGATCACGGAGTTCCGGCGAGCGACGGGCCCGCTCACCCTGCCGATGTCCCGCCTCGCGGACACAGGCCCGAGCACCTTCACCGCGGCGGTCCCCTTCGTGAACGACAAGGCGCGGCCCTTCTTCCGTGACGTCAGCGACCACCTGACCCGGGTGAACGAGTCCGTGGACGGTCTGGACCGGCTGGTGTCGGACATCCTCTCTGCGCACCTCGCGCAGATCAGCGTCCAGCAGAACGACGACATGCGGAAGATCTCCGGATGGGCGGCCATGGCCGCGGTCCCCACGATGATCGCGGGCATCTACGGCATGAACTTCGACCACATGCCGGAGCTGCACTGGCTCTGGTCGTACCCGGCAGTGATCGTGCTGATGGCGGTCCTGGAGGTCCTGCTGTACCGGCTGTTCAAACGGCGCGGCTGGCTGTAGGGAGCCCTCGGGCTCACGCGAACTCGGGTGCCGGTGCGGCGGGCCCGCCGAGCGCGTCGCGCCGCTGAGGCATCGCCAGGGTCACCATCCGGCGCCAGCCCACGAGCCGCTCGTAGGCGTACACGGCGTGGATGCCGGCCGCGAGCACCGCCGACTTCGCCTTCGCCCAGCCGAGGATGCGCCCCATGTGGGCCATGACCGCGAGGCTGACGTCGCGGTGGATGCGGATCTCGGCGAGCGCGCACTCGCGCAGCGTGCGCTGGATGGTCCGGCCGTGCCCCGCGGCCGCGAAGCGCAGCAACTCCTCGTGACAGTAGGCGAGGTGGTTGTCCTCGTCGTTCGAGATCACCTCCACGGCGCGGCCCACGTCGGGGTGGTCGACGAAGTACCTGCGCAGCAGCTTCATCTGCTCGGAGGCGCGCTGTTCGGTGACCCGGCTGTGCGCCAGGTACACGATGATGTCCCGCTCCGTGAGCGGCTCGTCGGCCTTGAGCTTCTCGTGTGCCAGACCGATGCCGTGCTGCTCCAGGAGCATCGTGTAATCGGTCTCGCGGGGGGCACCGGAACGGGTTCCAGACCGCGCTTCTTCATCAGGGCGCGGAAGATCCGTCCGTGCTTGTCCTCGTCCGCGCCGTGGCGCGCGATCTTGGGGGCGAGGGCGCGATCGCTCGCCGGCACGAGCGCGGCGATGCGCCCGTTCTCCCAGCCGCCCTGCGACTCCCCACTGGCCGCGATCGAGCAGAACAGCCGGAAGGACTCGTCGTGGTGGAGGATCTCCTGGAACAGACGCTTGGCCGAAAGCATCGTGGCACCTCTCTGCCGGACTCCGCAAAGAACGAGTCAAGTGCGGCCTCAGAGGTGCTGCAACAGGTGTGCGGGACAACTGCGCCGAACGGAGGAGCACCGGCTCGCGACAAGGGGCGTAACCCCACGGGGCCGGGCGCGTTGTTCTCCGTGACGGCCGTGGCGGGGAAGACCCCCCGAGCCCCCACCACGGCCGCAGAAGACGTGGCGCGCGATGCGTGGTCCGCGCTGCCGGATCAGCCGAGCCCGGCGCGCTCCAGGGCCTCGATGCCCGCGCGGAGCGAGGCGATCCGCTCGTCCAACGTGAAGCCGGCGGGGGCCAGGGTCAGGGTGGTGACCCCGGCCGCCGCGTAGGCCTTCATCCGGTCGGCGATGCGGTCCACGGAACCGAGCAGCGTGGTCTGGTCGATGAGCTCGTGCGGTACGGCGGCCGCAGCGCCCTGCTTGTCGCCGGACAGGTACTTGTCCTGGATCTCGGCGGCCTCCTTCTCGTACCCCATGCGCCGGGCGAGCTGGTTGTAGAAGTTCTGCTTGCGGCTGCCCATGCCGCCGACGTACAGCGCGGTGTAGGGACGGAAGGCGTCGGCGAGCCTGGCGACGTCCTTGTCGTCACCGACGGCGAGCGGCAGGGTCGGGCAGACGTCGAAGCCGTCCAACGTCTTCCCGGCCTTCTCGCGCCCGGCGCGCAGGTGCCTGATGGCGGTCTCCTCCAGGTGGTCGGCCGAGGGGAAGATGAGCAGGGCCCCGTCGGCGATCTCGCCGGTCTGCTCCAGGTTCTTCGGTCCGATGGCGGCGATGTACAGCGGGATGTGCTCGCGCTGCGGGTGCACGGTCAGCTTGATCGGCTTGCCCGGCCCGCCGGGCAGGGGCAGCGTCCAGTGCTCGCCGTCGTACGTCAGCCGCTCACGCGTCATCGCCTTCCGTACGATCTCGACGTACTCGCGGGTGCGGGCCAGCGGCTTGTCGAACTTGACGCCGTACCAGCCCTCGGAGACCTGCGGTCCGGAGACGCCGAGCCCCAGCCGGAAGCGGCCGCCGGACAGCGAGTCCAGCGTCGCGGCCGTCATGGCCGTCATCGCGGGCTGGCGGGCGGGGATCTGAAAGATGGCCGACCCGACGTCGATGCGCTCGGTCTGCGCCGCGACCCAGGTGAGCACGGTGGCCGCGTCCGATCCGTAGGCCTCGGCCGCCCAGCACACGGCATACCCCAGCCGGTCCGCCTCCTGCGCGACGGCCAGATTGTCCGCGTCCATCCCGGCACCCCAGTAGCCGAGGTTGATCCCGAGCTGCATGCCGATACCCCTTACCGATCAGTAACGTCCCTTGTGCGGGAGACACTAGCGCGGGTCCCCGGAATGCGGCAGGCCGCGGCCCCGGCGACGCTCGTCCACAGCTCCGGTCCGCTCGCGGGAAATCGGTTATCCACAGGCAACCCACGCCCCACCCCTGGCCAGTAATCTCGGCGTCCATGGAGCAGAGGCATCTCGGCCGTACCGGCCTGCGCGTGTCCCGCATCGGCCTGGGCACCCTCACCTGGGGCCGGGACACCGACGAGCACGACGCCGCGGACCTGCTGAAAACGTTCTGGGAGGCGGGCGGCACCCTCGTCGACACCGCGGACGTGTACGGCGACGGAGAGGCCGAGTATCTGCTCGGCCGGCTCATGGAAGGCCTCGTGCCCCGCCGTGACCTGGTCATCTCGACGAAGGCGGGCAGCGTCCCGGACCCCGACCGCCGCTTCGACGGCTCCCGCGGCCACCTCCTGGCGGCCCTCGACGCCTCCCTCGCCCGCCTCGGCACGGACTACGTCGATCTGTGGCACATCCACGCCTTCGATCCGCACACCCCGCTGGAGGAGACCCTCCAGGCCCTCGACCTGGCCGTCAGCAGCGGCCGCGTGCGCTATGCGGGCGTCTCCAACTTCTGCGGCTGGCAGCTGGCCAAGGCAGCGACCTGGCAGTTGGCTGCGCCGGGTACACGAACCAGGCTGGCGAGCACGCAGATGGAGTACTCGCTGCTGCAGCGCGGCGTCGAGCGCGAGGTGCTGCCGGCCGCCCTCGACCTGGGCATCGGCCTGCTGCCCTCCTCCCCGCTGGGCCGCGGTGTGCTGACGGGCAAGTACCGCAATGCCACGCCCCCGGACTCGCGGGGCGCCTCGGAGCACCTGGCGCCCTTCGTGGCGCCGTACCTCGACGACACCGCGAGCCGCATCGTGGATGCCGTGACGACCGCGGCGGACGGTCTGGCGGTGACGCCGCTCCAGGTGGCCCTCGCCTGGGTCCGGGACCGGCCCGGCGTGGCCGCCCCGATCGTCGGCGCGCGCAACGCACAGCAGCTCACGGCGGCATTGTCGGTGGAGGCGCTTAGTCTTCCTGACGAGATCTGCCGGGCGCTCGACGACGTGTCGGCGCCGGTGCACCGCTATCCCGATCACGACTGGAGCACGCTGTGAGCACGGAGCCGGAGACCACGGAGGAAGCCGAGCCGGGGACCCCGGGCGCCGCGGCGGAGGGCGACACCCCGGACACCGACCCGGCCGCAGCAGAGGACAACACCCCGGACACCGACCCGGCCGCGGAAGGAGGCCGCAGCGAAGCCGGCACCGCCGAGTCGGAGACGGCCAACCCGAACACGGCCGACCCGGACACGACCGACCCGGACACGGCAGGTGCGGGCGAGGCCGACGAAGCCGCCCCGCAGCTGTCCGAGGCCGAGGCCGAGCTCGCGGCCCAGCGGCTCGAGCGGGAGCGGATCGAGCGGCGGAAGGCCGAGAAGAAGGCGCCGATCGAGGCCGGCGGCAAGCTCAGCGGCAAGGCTGCCGACCTGCTGGCGGCCGTACGGGCCGTGGAGAGCGGCGAGAAGCCCGTGGCCGCCGTGTTCGCCGAGCCGGAGCCCGCACCGCGCCGGACCGCCCCGGAGCCGGTACGGCGACCCAAGCCGGTGTCGGCCGAAGCGGCCGCCGCGCCCGCCCCGGCCCCCGCGCCGGAGACCGTGCAGGCCGTGCGCCAGGTGCTGACCGCGGGCGGCGCCCCCGACGCGCTCGCCCTGCAGGTCGCGGCGGTCCTCGGCGAGGCGGCGGACGAGCGGCTGCGCGCCGACCCCTGGCAGCTGCTGCGCGTCACCGGTGTACGGCCGGAGCAGGCCGACGGGTTCGCGCGGGCTCTGCTCGGCGCGGAGTGCGGCCCCGACGACGAGCGTCGGGGCCGGGCCTTCACCGTCTGGCTGCTGGAGCAGGCGGCCCTCGCCGGCCACACGGCCCTGGAGGCACCGGCACTCACCGCCGCGCTGGCCCAGCGGGGCGTACCCGACCCGGACACGGCCCTGCAGAGCGCGCTCGCGGAGGGCGAGGCCCTCGTGTTCCAGGACGCCCTGGAGGAGCCCGGGGCCCCGGCCCCCCAGGAATCGGACGAGGGCGACGAGGGCGAGGAGCGCCCAGTGCGGGTCCTAGTCGGCCTGGAGCGGTACGCACTCGCCGAGGAGAGCCTCGCCGACGGACTGGCCCGGCTGGTCAACTCCGTGCCCAAGGAGGACGGTTCGGCCGAGGGCTGGGAGCGGGCCGCCGCCTCGGCCCGGGGCTCCACCGCCGAGCTGATCCGCGCTGTCGCGGGGCACGGCCTGGTGCTGCACACGGGCGGAGAGGCGTCCCGCGTCGAGGCGGCGCGGCTGGTGTGGGAGGCACGCGGTCTCGGGCTGCGCGCCTGGGCCGCCGTCCACAGCCCGCTGGGCCGGGACGGCTTCGCGGCGCCGGCGCAGTCGGACCTCCCGGACACCCCCTCGCAGCGCACCGGGCCCGCCGTCGCCACGGTGGCCGGGCTGCTGTCCGGCGCCGAGGGCCCGGGCCGGGACGCGGACGGCGCGCTCGACCTCGACCTCCTCGTCGTGCTGGACGCGCCCCAGCTGGACGTCGAGAAGGCGGCCCTGCTCGTCGAGTCGCTGCCCGACGGGGCCCGGCTGGTGCTGTCCGGGGATCCGGCGGTGCTGTGGTCCGTGGGCCCCGGGCGGGTCTTCGCGGATCTGCTGGCGGCGCGGGTCTGCCCCCAGATCGCCTCGCGGGTGCCGGACCTCGGGCCGCTGGGCGAGCTGGTCTCCGGCATCGGCGTCGGCGAGCTGAACCAGGTGGAGGCGCCCGGCAAGGAGGTCGTGATCGTTCCGGTGCGGGACGCGGGCGAGGCGGTGCACCGGACCGTGCAGCTCGTCGCGGACTCGGTGCCCCGGGCGATCGGCGTTCCTTCCGAGCAGACGGTGGTGATCACCCCGGGCCACGGCGGCGCGGCGGGCACCCGCGCGCTGAACGCGGCGCTCAAGGAGCGGCTCAACCCGGGCCCCGGCCGGTTCGGCGGCTTCGACCCGGGCGACCGGGTCGCCTACTCCCCCGTCCCCGGCCGTACGCTGCCCGGCCAGGTGGTGAAGGCCGACGCCGAGGGGCTGCACCTGTCGTGCTCGGGCGCCCCTGTGGTCGTACCGAGGGAGTGGGTGGAGCAGTGTGTGCGGCACGGGTGGGCGCTGACCGCGCACCAGGCGGTGGGCGGCCGGTGGCCCGCGGTGGTCGTGGTGCTGCCCGGCGACGCGGCGCAGGCGCTCAGCCGCCCGTGGGTCTACACGGCGTTCAGCCGGGCGGGCCGCCATCTGTCCGTGGTGCACGGCGTGGAGCAGGCGCTCCCGCGGGCCGTGGCCGAAGTAACGGCCAAGCCCCGCACGACCCGTCTGCCCGTCCTGCTCGGGACGCAGGTGCCGGCGGCGGGCTGAGGTCACGGACGAGGGCGGCGGTCACGGAGGTCCTCCCCCGTGACCGCCGCCCTCGTGGTGCTCGTCGTGGCGGTCGACATGCCCGCTCAGCGGTCCGCGTCCAGCGGCTCCAGGTCCCCGTCCTCGTCGAGATCCGTGTCGAGGTCGTCCTCGAGATCGTCGGCCTCGTCGTCGCCCTCGTCGTCGCCCTCGTCGTCGCCCTCGTCGTCGCCCTCGTCGTCGAAGACCGCGCTGACGTCGAAGCGGCAGACCACCTGCTGCGGATCGACGTGCTCGAAGGGCGCCTCCAGCCATTCGCCGGGGTCGCCGGGCTCGTCCGAGGCCGTGACCCAGAGGGTGGAGTCGCCCTCCTCCAGGCCGAACTCCTTGTGCCGGGAAGCGATCTCGTCCGGCTCGAACTCGCCGAACAGGACGCCGAGCGCCCCGTGGAGCGTGCCGGAGACGTCCTCGCCGGTGCTCTCGTCGTCCGCCGCCTCCACCCGCTGGGCCTGGGCCAGCAGTCGCTGCGGCTCCGCCACGGCGTAGTCGCGGCGGATCAGGACGCTGATCGCGTGTGGTTCCTCGGGGCCCGTGTACGGCGGCAGTGTGTCGTCCGTACCGGGGATCTCGAAGGGCGTGACCTCGTCATAGCGGTCGTAGAGCAGCTCGTCGTACGCCTCTGCGGCCGCCGCCAGCTGGTTGAACGCCTCGTAGACGGCCGGGTCGTCCTCCCCCGACCGGCGTTCGACCGCGGCCAGGTGGCGGTCGAGCGCGGTCTTGACCGCCTCGGCGGCGGCGCGTACCTCGGCAGCGGTGGGCTGCGCAGCATCAGACATACTGCAGACGCTATCCGTACCGGGCCCCAGCCCGCACAATAGATGCGATGCCGGAATACGAATTTGTCGACGTGTACGTACCGCGCGGGGTCTCCCGCAAGGAGACGACACGACTGCTGACGGACCACGCCGAGTACGGACACTGGGAGTTGTACCGCCTGAGCCTGCTGCGCGACGGCAGCCGCAGGGTGCGGCTGCGCCGGCGGATCATCCGCCAGGTACGCGCCACGTGGTGAGCTGAGACGGCCGGAGCGACTGCGGGCCCCGCCGATGCGGGGCCCGCTCCGTCGTGTGCGCCGCCGGGAGGTCAGCGGTGCTCGGGACCGCTGTGCCGCTCCGGCGCCCGCAGCAGGCTAGGCCGAGGCCCGCGCCTTGCGGTAGAGCGCGGCACCCGCGAGCAGCGCCCCGGCGCCCGCCGGCAGGACGACGCCCATCGGCAGGTCGCTGCCGGTGTGGGCCAGCTGCGCGGTGTTCCTGGGCGCGGCGACCGACTGCGCACCCGGCTGGTCGACGTGCGCCGAGCCGCCGGGCGTACCCCCACCCGCGGCGGGCGGCGTGGCAGGCGCACCGGGGTGACCGGGCGCCCCGGGGTGACCCGGGGTGCCGGGGTGTCCGGGGTTGCCTGGATGCCCGGGGTGACCGGGGTGACCGGGGTGGCCCGGCGTCCCGGGCGGGTTGCCGTGGCCGTCTCCCGGAGGCGTCGTGTGGTCCCCGCCGCCGGAACCGCCCCCGTTGGCGCAGCCGTTGCCCGAGGCGGTGTTGCCCGCGCCGATGACGTCGACGCTGTTGCCGCAGATGTTCACGGGCACGTCGATCGGCGCCTGGACATGGTTGCCGGAGCCGACGCCCGGCGAGCCGCTCGTGTGCCCGCCGGCGTGCGCACCGCTGCCGGAGCCGCCGTGGCCGGAGTCGCCGTACCCTCCCGGCGAGCCGCTGCCGTCGCCGTGGTTGGCGCACTTGTTGCCCACCGCCGGGTTGAGCACCCCGACGACATTGACCGTGTTGCCGCAGACGTTCACCGGCACGTGCACCGGCGCCTGCACCGTGTTGCCGGACAGCACGCCCGGCGAGTCGGACGCGGAGCCGCTTGCGCCCGCGTCCGCGTGGGCGTAGCCGCCCGCGGCGGCGATCACGCCGGTGGCGGCGGCCACGGTCATCAGGCCCTTGCGGGTGACCTGTCGCATGTACTGAATCCCTGCCTTCGACCTTTTTCTCGGACCTTCCGGAACGCGCATCCGCACCCTGGAGAGAAATGCTGGTGCGCGAAAAGACCGGTCGGCCCCGGAGCGCATGGCGCGCGCTCCGGGGCCGACGGGTTCAGACCCCCCACGGAGTCGATGGAGTCAGACCCTCACGGGGCGGGGCACAACGTCACTTGTTGATGCAGGTGTTGCCGAAGGCAGGGTTCAGCAGCCCGATCACCGAGATCGTGTTGCCGCAGACGTTCACCGGCACGTGAACGGGGACCTGGATGACGTTGCCGGAGACGACGCCCGGGGAGTGCACGGCGGCACCCTGGGCACCGGAGTCGGCGACGGCCAGGCCCGCGCCCGCGAGAACCAGCCCACCGGTGGCAGCCGCAGCAGCGACGACCTTCTTGATCATTATTCCTCCTTGTTGGCAAACGCGATCTCATTGTGCTGATCGCATCACCTGTAACGAGGAGGAACTAATCGAGCTACGAGCTTATGGTCGCATTCACTCTTCCCAGTCGACTCCGCACGCCCACGCGAATAACGAAGTGTCGTTTCAGTGGGTCAATTCAGGACGTCACCCGGCATCTTCAGGACGCCTCGATGAACCGGTCGAGCACGCGCACACCGAACTTCAGGCCGTCGACCGGAACACGCTCGTCCACGCCGTGGAACATGCCGGCGAAGTCCAGCTCCGGCGGCAGTTGCAGCGGCGCGAAGCCGAAGCAGCGGATGCCGAGGTCGTCGAAGGACTTCGCGTCGGTGCCGCCGGAGAGCATGTAGGGCACGGCCCGGGCGATCGGGTCCTCGGCGCTGAGCGCGCCCTGCATGGCGTCGACGAGCCGACCGTCGAAGTCGGTCTCCAGGGCCTTGTCGGCGTGCACGTTCTCCCGCTTCACCCGCGGGCCGAGGATGCGGTCGAGGTCGGCGAGGAACTCCTCCTCGTGGCCCGGCAGGAAGCGCCCGTCGACGTGCGCGCTGGCCTGGCCCGGGATGACGTTGACCTTGTAGCCGGCGCCGAGCATGGTGGGCGCCGCCGAGTTGCGCAGGGTGGCGCCGATCATCTTGGCGATGCCGCCGAGCTTGGCGAGGGTCTCGTCCATGTTCTCCGGGTCGAGTTCGGTGCCCAGCGCGTCGGAGAGCTCGTCGAGGAAGGACCGCACGGTCTTGGTCACACGCACCGGCCACGTGTGACGGCCGAGCCGTCCGACGGCCTCGCACAGCTCGGTGATGGCGTTGTCGGTGTTCGTCATCGAGCCGTGACCGGCCGTGCCGTCGACGGTGAGCCGCATCCAGTGCATGCCCTTCTGGGCGGTCTCGACCAGGTAGAGGCGCAGCTTCTCGTTGACGGTGAAGGAGAACCCGCCGACCTCGCCGATCGCCTCGGTGACGCCCTCGAACAGCTCGGGGTGCTTGTCGACGAGGTAGCGCGCGCCATAGGTGCCGCCGGCCTCCTCGTCGGCGAGGAACGCGAGCACGATGTCCCGCGGGGGCCTGCGCCCGCTGCGCAGCCGGTCGCGCACGACGGCGAGGGTCATGGCGTCCATGTCCTTCATGTCGACGGCGCCACGGCCCCACACGCACCCGTCCACGACCTCGCCGGAGAAGGGGTGGTGGGTCCAGTCGTCGGCGTTGGCCGGTACGACGTCGGTGTGGCCGTGGATGAGCAGCGCGGGCCGGGACGGGTCCTCACCCTCGATGCGGGCCACGGTGGAGGCGCGGCCCCGGTGCGACTCGAAGATCTGCGGTTCGAGCCCCACCTCGGCGAGCTTCTCGGCGACGTACTCGGCGGCCTTGCGCTCGCCCGGACCCGAGTGGTCGCCGTAGTTGCTGGTGTCGATCTGGATCAGCTCGCGGCAGAGGTCCACGACCTCGTCCTCGCCGGTGACGCTCCTGGCCGTGTCCGTCTCGCTCACGCTGCTTCCTCCCGCTGTCTTGTGCCGGTGGTCCACTCATCCTCCCTCTCGCCCGGCCCCGCCCCAAGACAGCCCCCGGCCCGCCACATGCCGTTCACACCGGAACGGGGTGTGATCAGGCCTGCCCGAAAGCCTGGTAATGTTTCCTTCGTCGCCGCGGGGAAGCCCCGCACGACAGACACCTTGTCCGGGTGGCGGAATGGCAGACGCGCTAGCTTGAGGTGCTAGTGCCCGTATAGGGCGTGGGGGTTCAAGTCCCCCCTCGGACACCACATGGACGGTGTCGGCCGGGTTCGGTCGGCACCGTTTCCTTTTGGCCGGCCCGTCGGGTGCGGCGGTTCCCGGACGTGAGGTGTGGCCCGGCCCCACGAGGAGGCCCAGGCGCGCGCCTCTCGAGGAGCAGGCGGACCTCGTCGCGATCACCGGAGGCGACGCCTTCAAGCCGTGGCACGCCTGCACGCCGTGGCCCTACACGTGAGCCGCTGTCATGTGGTCGGTGAACCAGTCGCGGGCCAGGTCGGTCACCGTCTCCAGCGCGCCGGGCTCCTCGAACAGGTGGGTCGCGCCGGGGACGACCGCGAGCCGGCTCTCACAGCGCAGCCGGGCCTGGGCCTGCCGGTTGAGGTCGAGCACGGTCGGGTCGGCACCGCCGACGACGAGCAGCGTGGGGGCGGTCACTGCCGGCAGCCTCGGCCAGGCGAGGTCGGGCCTGCCGCCACGGGAGACGACCGCGGCGACGTGCGTGTCCGGCTCCGTGGCGGCCCACAGGGCGGCGGCCGCGCCGGTGCTGGCGCCGAAGTACCCGACGGCGAGACCCTCGGCGTCGGGCTGTCCGCGCAGCCAGCCGGTGGCCTCGGCCAGCCGTCCGGCCAGCAGACCGGTGTCGAACACGTTGGCCCGGTTGCGCTCCTCGTCCTCGGTGAGCAGGTCGAACAGCAGGGTGCCGAGACCGGCCCGGTTCAGCCCCGCGGCCACCAACCGGTTCCGCGGGCTGTGCCGGCCGCTGCCGCTGCCGTGCGCGAAGACCACGACCCCGGCCGCGCCCCGGGGCACGGTCAGCCGCCCGCGCAGCCGCACGTCGCCGGTCGCCACCTCCACCTCCCGGTCCACCGGCCCGCCGCCGGCCAACCCGTGGGAACGGCCCGCCGCCCGCTGCAGGCAGGCGATGACGTCCGCGTCGTCGAGCTGGGCGAAGTCGGCGTAGAACTGGCCGACCGCGAAGAAGTCCCGTGGCATGTCCAGGCAGACGAGTTCGTCGGCCTCCCCGCTCAGCCGCTCCATCGAGTCCGGCGGGGCGACGGGGACCGCCAGCACGATCCGGGCCGCTCCGCGGGCACGTACCGTCCGGCAGGCCGCCCTCGCGGTCGACCCGGTGGCCACCCCGTCGTCGACCACCACGACCGTCTTCCCCGCGACAGCGACCGGCGCGCGCTCGCCCCGGTAGCGCGCGGCCCGTTGCTCCAGCACCCCGCGCTCGCGTTCCTCGACCTGCGCCCGCGCCTCCTGGGTGACGCGCGCCTCGCGCACCACCGCGTCGTCGGTCACGCGCACGCCGTCCTCGCCGATCGCTCCCATCGCGAGCTCCGGCCGGAAGGGCACGCCCAGCTTCCGGACCAGGCAGACGTCGAGCGGTGCACCGAGCGCCTCGGCGACCTCCGCGGCGACCGGCACCCCGCCCCTGGGGAGTCCCAGCACCACGACGTCCTGACCCCTGAGGTGCCCCAGGCGTGCGCCCAGCTGCCGTCCCGCTGCGCGACGATCCGTGAAGACCACGATCGGCCCCCTCACTCCCGGGACAGCCAGAGCGGTGCGGGCGGGGGCGCCTGGGGCACGCCGGTCACCGCGATGTCGCCCGCGGCGGCGCGGAGCAGGCGCCTGCCCAGCGAGATCAAAGCCCGTCCCGCGGCGAGTTCGTCACCGATCTCGGGCACCGCCGTGTCGTTCGGGCTGCGGTGGGCCTCCGCACAGCACTCCACCAGGTTGTCACCTGTGTCCAGGACGACCCGGGCCGTGGTGTCCGGGTCCTTCTCGGAAAGGTAGAGGCGCAGCCTCCACTCCTTGGCGGACGGGGGCCGGCGGCCGGCGGCTGTGGTCATCTTCCGTCCCTCCTGACGCCGGTGCGGGGCAACGCAACACAGAGGTAGTGGGCCTTTCCACTGTGCCGCGGATGGGCGCGTGCCGCATGCGCCCGCCGGCCCCGCCGCCGGACCGGACCGGGCAGAATGGCGGTCATGACCCAGCGTTCCTGCCCGTGCGGGCTGCCCGAGCCGTACGAGAAGTGCTGCGGCCGGTATCACTCCGGGGCCGCCGCGCCCACCGCGGAGGCGCTGATGCGCTCGCGGTACAGCGCCTTCGTGCAGCGGGACGCGGGGTATCTGCTGCGGACCTGGCATCCGCGGACGCGGCCCGCGCGGATCGACTTCGACCCGGGGATGCGGTGGACCGGGCTGGAGGTCCTCGGCACGACGGACGGTTCCGCCTTCCACACCACCGGGACCGTGACGTTCCGGGCCTCCTACCGCGGCGGTGCGCTGCACGAGCGCAGCCGGTTCGAGCGGGTCGACGGGGCGTGGGTGTACGTGGACGGGGACTTCCGTCCCTAGCCGCGCTACGGCGCCAGGATGTCCAGTTCCTGCAGCGCGCCCACCGTGATCTCGCGGGTCAGCTGCTCGGCGCGGGTCGCGTCGCCCGCCCGGACCGCCTCGGCGACCTGGACGTGGAGGGTGACGGCGGCCGGGTCGGGGTCCTCGAACATGACCTCGTGATGGGTGCGGCCGGCCAGCACCTCGGCGACGACGTCGCCGAGGCGGGCGAACATCTCGTTGCCGGAGGCGTTCAGGATGACGCGGTGGAAGGCGACGTCGTGGACGAGGTACTCCTGAAGCCGGTGGCCGCGTGAGTTGGCCACCATGCCGAGCGCGCACTCGGTGAGTTCGGCACACTGCTCGGGCGTGGCGTGCTTCGCCGCCAGGCCCGCGGCGACCGGTTCGACCGCCGAGCGCAGCACCGTGAGCGAGCGCAGCTGCCCGGCGCGGTCGGCGCCCGCCAGGCGCCAACGGATGACCTGCGGGTCGTAGACGTTCCACTCGGTCTTGGGGAGCACGGTCACGCCCACGCGGCGGCGCGACTCGACCAGGTGCATGGACTCCAGCACACGCACCGCCTCGCGCATCACAGAGCGTGACACGTCGAAGCGCTGCGCAAGTTCGTCCGTGCGCAGAACGCTGCCCGGCGGGTACTCGCCCGCGGTGATGGCGGGGCCGAGGGTGTCCAGTACGTGGCCGTGCAGCCCCCGGCCCGGTGTGCTCATGCACTCAGCGTACGTGGTGGATCACTGAGACAAAAAGTCAGACTTATATGTCACAGACTCTTGAATTCGTCGTACCTAATCGGTTTCAGTGAGGTCGACGTCAGTTGACGACGTCCCATGTCGAGGAAGACAGCGAGGCAGTGATGCGTACCCCCCACGTCGTCGTGGTGATGGGCGTCGCCGGCACGGGCAAGACCACGATCGGTCCCATGCTCGCCGCCCGGCTCGGCTTCCCGTATGCCGAGGGCGACGACTTCCACCCGCAGTCCAACATCGCCAAGATGTCGGCCGGGAAACCACTCGACGACGAGGACCGGTGGCCCTGGCTCGACGCCATCGGCGCCTGGGCGCACGGGCGGGAGGGGCTCGGTGGGGTGGTGAGCAGCTCGGCGCTGAAGCGGTCGTACCGGGACCGGCTCAGGGCCGCGGCTCCGGGAGTCGTGTTCGTCCACCTGACGGGCGACCGGCAGCTCATCCAGGACCGGATGGCGCACCGCCAGGGCCACTTCATGCCGACGGCGCTGCTGGACTCCCAGTTCGCCACGCTCCAGCCGCTCGAGGCGGACGAACGGGGCGTCGCGGTCGACGTCTCCGGCAGCCCCGAGGACATCACCGCGCGCGCCATGGCCGCGCTGGACGACCTCGACAGCTCCACCCAGTCCCCCGAGGCGTAACTGCCCACGCAGTAGGGCCCTTTCCGGCCCTCCCCACGGCAGCGGACTGCTCCTCACCATCCCTCTTTCACCAGCAAGGGAACACCCGTGACCAGACTCAGCGTCGAGATGCTGGCAGCGGACACGCCCCCGCCGATCACCTCGGCCGGCCACGCCCAGTTGGGCATCGCCGTCCTGGCGGGCATCGCGGTCATCGTCCTGCTCATCACCAAGTACAAGCTGCACGCCTTCCTGGCGCTGACCATCGGGTCACTGGCGCTCGGCGCGTTCGCCGGGGCGCCGCTCGACAAGGCCATCATCAGCTTCACCACCGGCCTGGGCACCACGGTCGCCGGCGTCGGCGTCCTGATCGCCCTCGGTGCGATCCTCGGCAAGCTGCTCGCCGACTCCGGCGGCGCCGACGAGATCGTCGACACGATCCTCGCGAAGGCGGGGGGCCGTTCGATGCCGTGGGCGATGGTGCTGATCGCCTCGGTGATCGGTCTGCCGCTGTTCTTCGAGGTCGGCATCGTGCTGCTGATCCCGGTCGTGCTGATGGTCGCCAAGCGCGGCAACTACTCCCTGATGCGCATCGGCATCCCGGCGCTCGCCGGTCTGTCCGTGATGCACGGCCTGATCCCGCCGCACCCCGGCCCGCTGATCGCGATCGACGCGGTCAAGGCCAACCTGGGGGTGACGCTGGCGCTCGGCATCCTCGTCGCCATCCCGACCGTGATCATCGCCGGCCCGGTGTTCTCCCGGTTCGCGGCCCGCTGGGTGGACGTCCCCGCCCCCGACCGCATGCTTCCGCAGCGCCCCTCGGAGGAGCTGGAGCGGCGCCCCGGCTTCGGCGCCACGCTGGCCACCGTGCTGCTCCCGGTCGTGCTGATGCTCGCCAAGGCGCTGGTCGACATCGTCGTGGACGACCCCGCGCACAAGGTGCAGCGCGTCTTCGACGTCATCGGCTCCCCGCTGATCGCGCTGCTCGCGGCCGTGATCGTCGGCATCTTCACGCTGGGCCGCCCGGCCGGGTTCACCGGGCAGCGGATCTCGGAGACCGTCGAGAAGGGCCTCATGCCCATCGCCGGCATCCTCCTCATCGTCGGCGCGGGCGGCGGCTTCAAGCAGACGCTGATCGACTGCGGCGTGGGCCAGATGATCCTGGACATATCCAAGGACTGGTCGATTCCGGCGCTGCTGCTGGGCTGGCTGATCGCGGTGGCGATCCGGCTCGCGACCGGTTCGGCGACCGTGGCGACCGTCTCGGCGGCCGGTCTGGTGGCGCCGCTGGCCGCCGACATGTCGACCACCCACGCCGCCCTGCTGGTGCTGGCCATCGGCGCGGGCTCGCTCTTCTTCAGCCATGTCAACGACGCCGGATTCTGGCTGGTGAAGGAGTACTTCGGGCTGAGCGTCGGGCAGACCATCAAGACCTGGTCGGTCATGGAGACGATCATCTCGGTGGTCGCCGGCGGCCTGGTCCTGCTGCTGTCCCTCGTGATCTAGCCAGGAGTACGGCGATGACGGCTCACCCCCTCTTCGACATCAGCGGCCGTACGGCCCTGGTCACCGGCGCCGGCCGCGGCATCGGGCTCGCCCTCGCCCGTGGCCTGGCCGAGGCGAACTGCACGGTCGTCCTGAACGGACGGGACGGCGAACGGCTCACCAAGGCAGCCGCGGAGCTGCCCGGCGACGTGCACACGGCCGCGTTCGACGTGACCGACGGTCCCTCGGTGGCCGCCGGCATCGCGGACGTCGAGGAGCGGGTGGGCCCGCTCGACATCCTCGTCAACAACGCGGGCATGCAACTGCGCGCGCCACTCCTGGAGTTCACCGACGCCGACTGGCACCGGATCCTGGACACCAACCTCACCGGCGCGTTCCTGGTCGGACGGGAGGCCGCCCGGCGGATGACGCAGCGCGGCCACGGAAAGATCATCAACATCTGCTCGCTGCAGAGCGAGGTGGTCCGCCCCGGCATCGCGCCGTACGCGGCGACCAAGGGCGCGCTGAAGATGCTCACCAAGGGCATGTGCGCCGACTGGGGACCGCACGGCGTGCAGGTCAACGGCCTCGGCCCCGGCTACATCGAGACGGAGCTGACCCGGCCGCTCGTGGCGGACGAGGAGTTCAGCGCCTGGGTGCGCAGGCGCACCCCGGCCGGCCGCTGGGGCCGTACGGAGGACCTGGTGGGCGGGGTGCTGTTCCTCGCCTCCCCGGCGGCGGACTTCGTCAGCGGGCAGGTGCTGTACGTCGACGGCGGCATGACGAGCGTGCTGTGAAGAAGGGCTCGGGGATGCTCGGTTGTGTGATCCACGGTCAGGGGGACCTGCGCGTCGAGGAGTTGCCGGTCCCCGTGCCGGGTCCCGGGCAGGCGCTGGTCGCCGTCCGCTACGGCGGGGTCTGCGGCTCCGACCTGCACTACTGGCGGCACGGCGGCGTCGGCGACTTCCGGCTGAGGGAGCCGATGGTGCTCGGGCACGAGGTGGTGGGCACGATCGTCTCGTACGGTGCCGGAGCCTCGAGTCCGGTCGCCGGTACGGCCGTTGCCGTGCACCCGGCGACCCCGTGCGGGGCGTGCCCGGAGTGCGCGCAGGGCCGGCGCAACGTCTGCCGGGACACGCGCTACCTGGGCAGCGCGGCCCGCTTCCCGCATGTGCAGGGCGCCTTCGCGGCCCACGTGGTCGTACCTGCCGAGCAGTTGAGGCCTCTCCCGGCCGGCCTGGAGCTGCGCCGGGCGGTGCTCGCCGAGCCGCTGGCAGTGGCGCTGCACGCGCTGCGGCGGACCGGTGAGGACGTGGCCGGCCGACACGTCCTGGTGACCGGCGCGGGTCCGATCGGCTGCCTGGTGGTCGCGGCGGCGAAGGCGGCGGGCGCCGCCCGCGTGACCGTCACCGACCTGATCCCGCAGGCGCTGCGCTACGCCTCCGCCGCGGGCGCCGACACCGTCGTCCGGGCCGACGATGCGGACGACGCCGGGTGGCCGTCCGAGGTCGACGTGGCCGTGGAGGTGTCCGGGGTGGCCGCCGGGCTCGACACGTGTCTGCGGCTCGTGCGGCGCGGCGGGGCGGTCGTCCAGCTCGGGATGCTGCCACCCGGGCAGTCCCCGTTCGCCGGGAACCTCGTGGTGAGCCGGGAGATCGAACTGCGCGGGGCGTTCCGCTTCGACACCGAGTTCGACGAGGCGCTCCGGCTTCTCGCCGCCGAGCCCGCGTTCGACGACCTCGTCAGCGCGGTGGTCCCGGTCCGGGCGGCGGAGTCGGCGTTCGCGCTGGCGGCGGACCGCAGCCGCTCCTGCAAGGTGCTGCTGGACTTCGGGGCCTGATGGCCTGATCGGGCCTACGGCTTCCCACGGCTTCCTATGGCTTCCTACAGCTTCCACAGCGGATGTTCGCTTTCCGCCCACTCCCGGCTCACCGACCCGGTGCGCAGGCCACGCCGCGCCTCCGGGTCGCCGAGGGCCATGCCGATGTGGCCCGCCAGGACGATGCCGATGGTCAGGGCCAGCCAGTCGTGGACGAAGGTCGCGTTGGTGCGCCACATCAGCGGGGTGAGGTGGGTGAACCACATCAGCAGGCCCGTGCCGAGCATCACCAGCGTCGCCCCGGCGATCCAGGCGGCGTAGATCTTCTGCCCGGCGTTGAACTTGCCGGCCGGCCGGGACGAGGGCCGGCGGTCGCGGCGCAGGGCGGCGCGCAGCCAGACGCGGTCGTGCGGGCCGAAGCGGTTGAGGAAGCGCAGGTCGGCGCGGAAGGCACGGGAGGCCAGGCCCGCCAGGACGGGCACGGGCAGGGCGAGGCCGGCGCACTCGTGGATGCGGACCACAAGCTCGCGGCGGCCGACGAGTTCGGCGAGCTGAGGGATGTACAGGCAGGCCGCCGTGATCACGCACACGCCCATCAGCGCGGCCGCCGTCCGGTGCACCCACCGCTCGGCCGGGCTGAAGCGGCGTACCTGCGCCAAGGTGACCGGGGCCTCAGCTCGTAGGCCCATCGTCCCGTCCGTTCGAGCGGCCCACCCAGGCGTCGACGTCGTAGCCCCGCTCCTCCCAGTAGCCGGGCTTCACCTCGTCGGTGACGGTGATGCCCGACAGCCACTTGGCGGACTTGTAGAAGTACATGGGGGCGACGTACAGGCGTACGGGGCCGCCGTGCGCGTGGGCCAGGTCCGTGTCCTGCATGCGCAGCGCGACCAGCACGTCGGAGCGGCGGGCCTGGTCGAGGTTGAGGCTCTCGGTGTACGTGCCGTCGAAGCAGGTGAAGCGCACCGCCTTCGCCGAGGAGCGCACGCCCGCCGCGTCCAGCAGCCGGGACAGCCGCACCCCTTCGAAGGGGGTGCCGGGCACCCGCCAGCCGGTGACGCACTGGACGTCGCGCACCATGCGGGTCTGGGGCAGCGCCCTGAGGTCCGCCAGCGTGTACGTCGTCGGGTGGTCGACCAGGCCGTCGACCGTCAGGCGGTAGTTCTCGGCGTTCTTGTGCGGGACGGACGCGGCGACCGAGTAGTAGCGGAAGCCGCCGCCGTTCGGGAGCAGCCCCGTCAGACCGGTGGGGTCCTTGCCGGACGCGGCGCCGAGGAAAACCTCCAGGCCGCGTTGCAGGGTGGGCGCGGCAACCACGCCGAGGGCGCCGATGCCGAGGGTGCCGAGTAGGACGCGGCGGCCTATGGGCCGGCCCTCCTCCTCGGATGGTTCGGGGTTCACGTCTTCATTCGAGCACCCGCGACCCCTGCGGGACCAGGGATCACGGGTGCTCGTCAGACTTCTGTCATGACTTCTTACGTGTTTTTCAGGGGCGGGCCGCTTCAGGACGCACCCTGCGCCCCCTCCGCCGCCTTCTCCAGCTGGAACGCCTCGTTGCCGAGCCCGATGCGGGCGTGCGCCTGAGGCCTGCGGAGCGCAGGACGACGCCCTGGACGAGGCCGACGACGAGAGCAAGGCCGATGACGCCGGGCAGCACCCGGCTGCAGGAACGAGTCGGTCCGGCGCCGACCGAAGTCCTTGACCGTGTACACGGCGATCACGAGCAGGGCCAGGCCCGCCAGGGCGGACGTGACCAGCCGCCAGGCCTGCGCGGCCGCGGCGCCGCGCCGCGGCCGCAGGAAGAAGACGATGACCGACAGGCCGGCCGCCGCCATCAGCACGATCACGCCGAGGGCGCCGATGTTGCCGAACCAGGTGAACAGGGCAGCACGGGCGCGGTCGGGGTCGCCGGTCGGCTCGTCGTCGGTGACCGCGAAGGCGATCACGATCACCAGCGACACGAGGGTCTACGAGAGCGAGCCGGTCGCGGGGGCTCCGCTGGTGCTCGAGGTGCGTCCGAACGCCGCGGTTGTGGGATTCCAGCGCGAGGACGGCGACCCGGTGCCCACGGCGGTCCCGGTGGTCACCGGTGTGGGCGAGCAGGGACCGGACCGCCTGCCACCTTCCCTGGGCCACCGCGGTGCGCGCGGCAGGGAGCTCGCTGTCGTCGAGAGCGGCGTCGAAGGCCTGGGCTGCACGCTTGCGGCCGCGGCCGAGGGGAGGCGGGGGTGGGGACACCGCGGAACGTCCTCACGCGTTCTTTGTTGTGCGGCTCGGTCCGCCTCCGTGGCGCCACGGCCTGTGTCGTCGGTCATCGATTTGTCATCGGCCGATCACGGACAGTGAAAAACCTCAGCCAACGCTTCGCGCCAAGGGCCGCCAGGGTGTTACACGCGTCAACTGGCAGAGCGCACAGGGCACTTGGGGCCGTCGACGACCGACGTCGGCTGGTCAGCCCCCAGGGCCAGGTCACACCTGTGGCGTACGCCATGGCGCGGCCGTCCCGGGCATCCCACCATGGCCGTGCGGCCGTGCCATCGCCTTGATCCGCAGGGCGTCGTGACCGAGTCGACTGCCCGGATCCGGGTGCTCCCAGGGGCACACACCGCCCTGGGACGCTAGAGTCGGCCATTACGCACCCCGTGGCCCGGCCGGATGATCGAGGTACGCAGCGTGTCGGTTCTGGTTCTGACTCTCGCCGTGAGCGCTGCCTGCTGTGTGGGCTTCGGCTTCGTGCTCCAGCAGAACGCGGCCCAGCAGGCACCGCTGAGCGACTTCCTCTCCCCGCGGCTGTTGCTGGACCTGATGAGGGTGCCGCGCTGGCTCGGCGGCCTCGCGCTGATGGTGGCCGGCATGGTCCTGGGCGCCATCGCCCTGGGCCGGGGTGAGGTCTCGCTGGTCGAACCCCTGCTGGCGACGAACCTGCTGTTCGCCCTGGCCCTGTCCCGCAGACAGACCCGGCAGCCACTGGGCCGCCAGGGCTGGATGGGCCTCGCAGTGCTGGCGGGCGGCGTGACGGCGTTCATCGTCGCGGGCCGGCCGCGCGTCGGCAGCGTCGTGACGGACCCGCTCCGCCACTGGCTGATCATCGGCGCCATGGTGGGCCTGGCCCTGCTGCTGACGACCTACGCCAAACGCTCGCGGCTGAGCTGGGGCCCGGTGCTGCTGGCCCTGGCCGCCGGGCTGCTGTACGGCCTGCAGGACGCGCTGACCCGGGTGAGCGGGCAGCGGTTCTCCGCGGGCGGCTGGACGGAGCTGCTCACCGGCTGGCAAACGTACGGCGTCCTGGCGCTCGGCTTGACCGGGCTGATCCTCGTCCAGAGCGCGTTCGAGACGGCACCGCTGCGCATGTCGCTGCCCGCGCTGACCGCGGCCCAGCCGCTGGCCGGGATCGCGTGCGGGGTGGGCTTCCTCGGGGACCGGCTGCGCACCGACACCGGGGCGCTGGCGTGGGAGGCGGCGGGCCTCGCGGCGATCGTGGCGGGCATCGTGCTCCTCGGCCTGCACCCGGCGATGCCGTGCGGCACGGCGGTGGCCGAGCCGACGCGGGACTTCCAGCCGCACTGACCCGGGGCGCCGGGGCACCTCGCCGGAGCACCGGGCCCCTTGCCGGCTCGGAGTGCCAGGACACCTTGCCGACCCGGGGCGCCGGGGCACCTCGCCGGCCCGGAGTGCCAGGACACCTTGCCGACCCGGGGCGCCGGGGCACCTCGCCGGCCCGGAGCGCCAGGACACCTTGCCGGCCCGGGGCGCCGGGGCACC